>JAKAGP010000346.1 GCA_021825785.1 Nitrospirota bacterium | reverse complement strand
AAGGATTTGGCGCCATAGATCGGCATTGATCGAGTATGTTCTTGCGTATACGATTAACTGGAGTATCATCGGCCCGTCCCACCTTGTCCCGCATATGTTTATCAAATAAAGGCAGAAGATCACTCAGAGATGGATAAGCCCCGCGTGAAAGAGTCTTTTCGGGATCGAAGAACATTTCCGTATTCAGAAAATCGGCATCCACCAGACACGAAAAAAGCATTTTGACCCAAAGAGACAGTGAAATACTTGATCCGGCCTTTGGGCGCTCATTAGGCAAACGGCTATTCAGGATACCTAGCGAAATTTCGTTCGACAGCACAGATTTCAGAAGTTCTTTTTTAGTCAGCCGTTGGGCCAGGGACGCCATCCCAGAGGTGTCACTTTGCCAATCGGGTAAGCCGGCGTGGTGCCCGGCAATCAAATATGCGAATATACGTCCGGTCTTTGAAAATGTCTCAACGGCATAAATACTGCCTGCAGTGGAGTGGTCAACCTTACCCCGCTTTTCTATGTGGGCATCAATTCCATTAACTGACCGGATATATTCTTGGAATTTTTCGGAGAATTTACCTAAATCATGCCACAGCCCAGCCGTATAGCCCCATTCCCCGCACCCGAATTCCGAGGCGAATTCTGCGGCGCGTTTAGCAGTCCCGGTCAAATGATCATTAAGCGTATGTATGCGGCCATCTTCGCTGACGTGGGCAATGGGCACTTCAGGGAAGCATGTCACAGTATCCCTGCTATGCCCCTTTTTGAACTAAAACAGGTTTCAGCCGACATTCGCCCTCCTTTAAAAATATCGCCTGAATTTCCATGTATTTTAGACCCCAGGTTTTACTGAAATCAATAGAGCTTTTCATGGCAGATTCCCTAGGGCGGTGTTAAAATATGGGGGACTCAAGAAATGCCACCGTAAAGGGACGCGGAGACTGGCTAATGATAAAATATCAGGTCGCTAATGGGAGGGGAAATGCGAAATGAAATATCTGAGATACTTGGCAGCCTGAAAGCTGAAGCGAGAGAACGCTTTAAGGCCGAAATAAAGGGCATATTCGGCTCATATGCGCGCGGCGAGGAAAAGGCGAGCAGTGATCTTGACATCCTTGTTGAATTTGACAAAGACGCAAATCTTCTTCACCTTACCGGCCTGGCCGATTTCCTGGAAGAAAGACTGCACCTCAAAGTCGATATTGTCCCGGAGAGCGCTTTGAGGAAGGAAATAAAAGATGCTGTCCTCCGGGAAAAGGTGGCGGTTTGAGAGATATTTCACTGTATCTTAAGGACATCATTGATGCGATGCAGGCCATCGAGAAATTCGTTGAAGGAATGAATTTTGACGAATTCGTGTCCGATGACAAGACCGCCAGCGCCGTAATGAGAAAGTTCGAGATAATCGGCGAAGCGGCAAAGCGCGTCCCCGATGATATAAGAATTAAATATCCTCAGATCCCCTGGAAAGACATGAGCGGAATGAGAGACAGGCTAATACACTTTTACTTTGGAATTAAATATGAACTGGTTTGGAAGACCATCAAAGATGTAATCCCCGCAGTCATGCCTCTTATTAAAAGCATGCTGGAGGAAATCAGGTCGTAAATCTGTTTCTAGGCAGAAATTTTCATTTGAACTCCGCACGATGTGCGAGACCGCTGTTTGTATCAGTTACTGAGAGAAGCTTTCGCAGCAGGCACAAAACAAGTTTTATAAACAGTTTATGTGGACGATGTGATGGTGTGGGGGATTATGATAAGGCGGCAGGGTTTTTCATTTCAAAAACCGAAGCCGGAAAGGAGTTTTAAATTAAAAATGGAGCCGTCCGCGGTGCCGATACCGGCAAGGCAAGGAGATCGCGGGCAATCCCGCGGCCGCCGTGGACACGGCGGCCATTGAACGCGTTTGAACAGACTGACTGGAAATCTATCATAAAAACGGGAGGTTAAGGTTTTCAGCTTGAACAAAAAAACATAAAAAAACAATTCCCGGCTCAATCCTGATTCCCAGGCAAAAGCTCCTGCCAAATCTGTGATCCGCAGACTGCCGGAAAAAACCCGCCGGAGGTTATAATATTAGCATCGGTTTTAAAGTCAAAAAATGAAAAAACGAAAAACAATCCTCATAATCCTTGCCGTTATCATCATTCTGCCCGTTGTCCTCTGGTACGGGGCGGTGCCGGACTCCGCGATCCCCTATCTCATCGCCTCCCGCACCGGTAACCTCGGTTTAACGGTGAATGTAAAGAATTTCCGCAAGGGGCCTTTCCTGAACTTTGCCGCGGACAGCATCAGCGCAAAGGCGGACGGCAAACGCGTCCTGGTCCTTGAGGACGTGAGGGGCCACATCAACCCGTTTTCACTTTTTTTATTCCGCCTGGGCATCTCATTCAGGGCGGAACTTGCCCGGGGCAGCGCAAAGGGCGTTTACGCCTACGGCCTTTTTTCGGGGCAAAGCAGGCTTGCCGCCCAGCTCGACGGCGTCCAGCTTGATGCCCTGCCGCCCATAAAAAAGGCGGTCATGGGCGACCTCAGGGCGAACCTCACATTCATCGGCGATCAAAACGGGGGCCGGGGCAGCTTCATATTTTCACTGAAGGGCCTCCAGCATTTCCCCTACGGTTTCAAGACGGCAAACGGCGTGATAGACATAACCCCGTCGGACATACATGTAAAATCCGTCTCGCTGGATTCTCCCGATGTTTACGCAAAACTCAAGGGGAACCTTCAAAACGGCATCTATAACATCAGGCTGGAGATAACATCCACCGGGCCCAATCCAAACCCGCTTTTAAGCCAGTATCAGGTGTCGCCCGGCTATTACGTCATTCCCCTTTCGGGGAGACTGCGGCAATTGCTTTAAACAGCTCCTCTCTGAGCCGCGGCAGATTATTCTGACTTGAGCTTATCCTGAAGCCGGCAGCGTTGCGGTGGCCTCCCCCCCCGAACTGCTGCGCGACGCGGCGCACATCGACCCCGCCCTTGGATCTCAGGCTCGCTCTTATCAGCCCGCTGCCGGGCTGCTCGCTTATCAGCACAGCCACTTCCGCGTCCCTGAGCATCCTTGGAAAGCTGGTGAAATTATCTATGTCCTCGGCGGTCGTGCCGGTGGCGCTGAACATCTCCGCGGAAACGCTCATAACAGCGGCCCTGTCCCTGAGCTCCAGAGTCTGAAGCGCAAGGCATAATAGCCTCATCCTCCTTTCGCTCCAGGACTCATAGACGTTCTGAGAGACACTGGCGGGCTCTGCGCCGGCCCGGACCAGCCAGGCCGCGGCCTCCAGCGCCTCGGGGGTTGTCTTTGAATACTTGAAG
>JAKAGP010000345.1 GCA_021825785.1 Nitrospirota bacterium | reverse complement strand
CAAACTCTCCCGCACCATTGCCGACATGGACGGGCAGGAGGACATTGGGCCGCAACACCTCTCCGAGGCCATCCAGTACAGGAGCCTGGACAGGGTTTTGTAGTCACATTCAGTTTTTGTTTTTTTACTTTTTAAAAAAATCAAAAAAAAGAAAAAACCTTTTCAGGCGCAGTCTCTTTTTAGATCATCCAACATGCCCAGCATTTGCTGGGAGACATTTTTAAGCTCGTTGAAGGAACGATCCGCCTTTTCCCTGTCGCCCATCTGGGTCTGGGTGAGCGCATCTTTCGCCAGCCTGTGGATCTTTTCATGCGGGTCTTCTATCAGCTTGTAGCTGGACATACCGGAGCAAAGGGCTTGCCCCTCCTTGTAATACCACTTGCCAAACCTGCAGGAATGGTGGTCCGGCAACTGGGAGGCAGTCATGGTTTTTTTGCCGTCCACGCACGAAGCTATTTTTTCAACGAAGTTCTTGTGGTCGTTTTTGGCTATCTCGATCATCACCACCGCTCCGCCCTTTGTCTTTATCCCGGAGGCGGCCTCCCGCATCTCTTCGGCTATATTGGAGAGACTCAGCACCCCGTTCAGCACCTCTCCGGAGGAGGCCTCGATATCATTGGAAATGGCTGCCGTTTCTTCTATGTGCCTTGACACCTCCGTAGTAGTAGCGGACTGCTCATCTATCGCGGTGGATATGTGGGCCATCTGGTCGCTTACTTTCTGCACCGCGGTCACTATGCTCTCCAGCGCCTGCCCAACGCTCTTTATGTACTGCGTGGCCCTGGAGACCTCGGCGGTCGCCCCTTTCATGGAATTTACCGTCTCCGTGGATTCCTGCTGCACGGAGCTTATCTTCCCCGATATCTCGGAGGTTGCCCTTATGGTTTTTTCAGCCAGTTTCCTGACCTCGTCGGCCACCACCGCAAAACCCCTGCCCTGCTCTCCAGCCCTGGCGGCCTCTATCGCGGCATTCAGGGCCAGCAGATTGGTCTGGTCCGCGATGTCCTTTATGACGGTCACAATCCCGCCGATCTCCTCAACGCTCATATTTAGTTTCTCCACCACACCGGCCAGCCGGACCGTCGATTCGGAAACGTTATCGACCGTTTCGACTGCGCCGTTTGCCACTTCCCTTCCGCCCACGGCCAGCTCCATGGCCTCCTGCGATGCGTCGGCAGCCCCGGAAATGTCCTTCGCTATCGTGGATATGGTCTGGTTCATCTCTTCCGCCGCCGTGGCTATCTGAATTGCCTGCGCCGACTGGTTCTTTGCGCCGCTAGCGGTCTTTTCCGTCTTTTCCTTGAGGGCGTCTATTACAGGCAGTATCTTGCTGTTCGAGAGCATGATCTTGCTTACCATGCCGTTAAAATACCGTATATGCCTGTTCACGTTCTGGGCCATCTGGGCGACCTCATCGCTGCCCTCTTCCGTCAGCTCAATGGTTGAGTGCTCCTGGGTCACGTTGTTCATGTTGGCTACCAGGTCAACAAGAGGCCTGTAGGTGAAGTTCACTATAATGATGACAAGCCATGTGACGCATATGATCCCGATGATGCCAAGCAGCGCATAAAGATGCTGAAGGCCCCTTATCCGGGCAAAAGACGCCGCAAGCGGTATTTTTATGCTTACCACCCCAAGGACGTCACCTTCCTGGGCGTTGTGGCAGGACATGCAGTTTTTGCCCATTAAATCCGGCGCAGCCAGCAACGGATAGACCCCCCGAACGTAATCCCCATCCATCGTGACCTTCTCCTTGCCGCTGTTCAGGACCTCTTTTTCTATCCCGTCCGGGGCCGTGGCGCCTTCCCCATACTGCCCCTTGACGCTCTCCCCGCGAACTACCCTCAGGTCCATTATGTTTTTCATACTGCCCATGAACTGGGCCTCCCGAGACTTGAAATCCGCCGAGCCCATCATCTCCGCCAGCGCGCCCACCACGGTGCCCCTGTAGCCCTGGAGCGTGGACTGTTCCTCCTGTTGCATTATTATGTCTTTTGTCTTGTATCCCGTGACAAAAATGGTGACAAGAACGCCAAGAGCAACAAAAATGATGATGGGTATTGCGGTCTTCCACTTCAGTGACACGTGTCTTAATCCAAACATTTGCTCTCCCCAGTTTTTTAAGTTTTTTGTTTTTTATTATTATTTGCTATTTTTTATTTTTGTATTTATTAATTGTTATATTTTTAGTTTTTTAAATTTATAAGTATTTATAATATCTATGTATCGGAATCTGAAGAAGAAAACTTTAAAAGGCTGGATGGAAGTTTACCCCGTCTCCCTGTCAGCAAAATGGTCTCTTGAATAATCGAGGCCGAACAAATATACTAAAATTCACCTCAATATGCTTTGTTGAAAGGAGATTTTTAATTTATGAAGGTAATCCTCAAGGATGACGTTAGAAATCTTGGGAGGATGGGAGATACCGTAACCGTAAAGACGGGCTATGCCAGGAACTTCCTCTTTCCCAAAAATCTTGCCGCGGAGGCAAGTGAAAAAAATGTAAAGCAGCTGGAAGCGCTTAAAAAACAGCTGGCCATGAAGGCCATAAAGATACGGGAAGATGCCCTTGCGGTTGCCGAGCGCCTTAACGCGATGATCCTGAACTTCAAGGCCAAGGCGGGTGAGGAAGGCAAACTCTTCGGCTCCGTCACTGCCATGGACCTGGAAGAAGCCATCAAAGCCCAGGGTGTGAACGTGGACAGACGGAAGATCGCCCTCGAAGAACCCATAAAAAGGCTTGGCACCTACAGCATCCAGGTCAAGCTGTACCAGGATGTAAACGCTCTTGTCACGGTGAATGTGGAACCGGAACAGGAATAAAAAAAAATCTTTTTTAGCCGGGTAATTTGCCTTGGATCATTTTGGGAGGGAGCAGTAAAAAGACTTTTTCTTTTTTTCTTTTATGAAACCGGACTCTAATATCGAAAAACTCCCTCCCCAAAGCATAGAGGCCGAACAGGCCGTGCTGGGCTCCATCCTTATCGAAGGCGACTCCATCCTGAAGGCCGCCGATGCCATAGGGGAAGATGACTTTTACAGGGCCGCCCACCGCAAGATCTACAAATCCATGCTCGCCCTCTTCGAAAGAAGCGAGTCCATAGACATCGTCACCGTTTCGGAGGACATGAAGAGAAACGGCGGGTTCGAAGAGTCGGGAGGCACTGAATATCTCTCAACACTTGCCAACCAGACGCCGACTGCCGCCAATATCCTCTATTACGTAAAGATAGTCAAGGACAAATCCCTGCAGAGGGCCCTGCTGCGGGCCGCCACCGAGGTGGCTGAAAAGATATACCAGGGAGAGCTTGAAGCGGACGACATGAT
>JAKAGP010000344.1 GCA_021825785.1 Nitrospirota bacterium | reverse complement strand
GACGGGATCTGTTGTCCCAAGGGGAGAACGGTCTGCCACACCCTTAATTAAGTTCATAGCAAGTTTCCTCTCGTATAAACACTCCGTCTCCTATCATACAAGGGGAGGGGGAATACCCACAGAAAACCCGTAGAGCCAAAAAGAAAGGCTCTTCAGCAATAGCGGAATATACAAATTATTTTGGGTTGTCCCGGAAATTCGCGTTAAAATGTAAATCCATCGCCCATTTGCCTGTCTGTCCTATTCATTCGGTCAGGCCGTTTCACCCACCAAAAAATGACCGAAGAGCCAAAAAATTGAAGAACCCCCGCGGGGGAAAAGCGGGGGTTCTTCGGTTCCTTCCTATTTTCTCTGCCCCAATCTGAAGGCCCTTTCGCACTTCTTTGCCGCCTTCTCGCATCTGTTGGCGGCCTTCTCGGCCTTGTTCGCCGCATCCTCCGCCCGTTTGGCGGCGGACTCCGCCTGGCTGGCGCTTGCGCTCGCGCTAGACTTGGCCTCATCGGCCAGCTTCTTCGCGTCAGCCACGTCGGTTTTCAGGTCGTTGATCGCCGCGTTTTGCACGCCCACCTGGGACTCCAGGGAAGCCACCTTCTTGTCAAGGTCGTCAAGGCGGCTTTCAACTTTCGCAAGCCTGTCCGAAAGCGGCTGCGTCTGCTCCATCACGAACTTCTTGCTCGCGCACCCGGCAAGGATAATCAGTAATCCCAGAACCACCGAAAGCCTCGCAAAGAAAATTCCCTTCTTCATCCGTACCTCCTTCAAGAAATTTTTCGTGGAACTGACGATAAGAATCATTGCCCGGTCCCGGTCTGAACAAATTATAGGACGATTTCTTGACACCTGCAATCGGCAATCAGGCGCGCCCGCGGGGCATTGGCGCGGCCATCGCCCGCAGTTTCAGACTTTTGACTTGTGTGTTATCATTCAAAAACGGATGAAGCGCTTTATACTTGGCATAAGCGGGGCAAGCGGGCAGGCGATAGCCATAAAACTGCTGCGGGAGCTTCTTGGAAGGAATTGCGAGACGCACCTCGTAATCTCAAGCCAGTCGCTTCCGATCCTGGAGCAGGAGACCGGCATCAGATGCGGCAATAAGGCCCAAAGGGAAAAGCAACTCCGTGGGGGCGTGCGGGGAGGGAAGCTCGTTTACTATGACGAGACCGGGATGTGGGCCCCGATTGCAAGCGGCTCTTTCCGGACGGACGCGATGTTCATCGTGCCGTGCTCGATGAAGACCCTTTCGGCAGTCGCCAACGGATACGCCTCAAACCTGCTTGAACGGGCTGCGGACGTCAAGATCAAGGAAGGCGGAAAACTGATACTCTGCCCGAGGGAAATGCCCTTCTCGGCGATACATCTGGAAAACATGCTTAAACTGGCCAGGCTGGGCGTGGCAATTGCCCCGCCGGTGGCCGCCTTTTACCATAAACCCAAAACCCTCGAAGCCATGGTGGAGTTCTTCGCGGGCAAGCTCCTCGATCAGGCCGGCATCGAAAATGATATCTTTCGGAGATGGGATGGCCGGGGCACGGGACGACGCCCCCGCTCCGGAGGGGAATGAGGCGGCTTATGATTTCGGTCATAGCGAAAGGCGCCCCCGGCCTGTTATAAAATAGACAATGGCAAAGGAAAGCTGTCCGGGAAGCCGGGAGATAACTAATCCGTATCCTGAGGAAATCCGGTGCTGCCACTGCGGCGCGGCAAACGAGATATGGTCGGATGAGCCCGAAACACAGTGCAAGGGCTGCGGCCAGACGATCTCGAGACAGATGGCCTACAGTTGCGTTCTGTGGTGCCCCGCCGCGAAACAGTGCGTGGGCGAGCAGAAATACGAAAAACTCATTGCGTCAATGAAGGGCCGGACCGGGCGCTGATTTTCATTTAATCGCCCTTCAGCTTGTCTATCTCCTGCCTGATGCCGGCTGCGTCGGGCGCGTTAGGGTTCATCTTGAGATATTTTTCAAACATCTCCCTTGCCTCCTGCTTTTTATGCAGGTCGTAAGCCAGAACGACCCCCATGTTTCTGGTCGCAATGGCATGGTTCGGGTCCACATGGAGGACCTTTTTGTATTCTTCAAACGCCTTTTGCGGGTTGCCGATGCTCCTGTAGCATGTGCCCATATCGACCCTTACATCCAGGTCGCGGGGGTCCAGTTTCAGGGCCGCTCTGTATGCATCAATTGCATCCTGATACCGGCCTGTATCCATCGATACGTTGCCCAGATCGATCCAGGCCCTTTTGTTCTTCGGGTCCTGGCTGATTATCCCCTTCAGTATGCTGATCTGGTTGTCCGGGCTGACTATCTTTCCCATCGCGCCGCCCCCGGCGCCGTTGCCGGAAGAGCCGCCCTGACAGGAAAAAAGAAACATGGCAGCCGTTATAAGACAAAATGCAGTCAGTTTCCTCATGGATTCAGATGCCTCCTTTCAATACCAGCCGGACTTTATTTTACATCAATCCCTTATAATTCATCCCCCAAGCGCAAAGAGCGCAGGCAATGCACACGTCCGCTTAAAAAAAGCGGCATCAGTGAGAGATAAACGCCTCCCCTTGCCCAAAGATGTTTCAAAACCGTGTAGCGCCATCGTTTTCAAAGTGTTGACTATAAAAAAAGGAATTGATAAAATAAATTTGCCTTAAGCGAGATGTACCCTCCCACTCGATAAGGCATGCCCGGGGAAACACCCCGTATCCCCGGGCTCCAATTTTCTTGCTGCCTTCCGCTTGCGGAATAACCCGCTTTGTATCATAATCTTGAAGATGAAAAACCAACCCGGAGGTTTTTTATATGGGCTACACGGTAGTCGCGCTAAAAGACAAGATTATGGAGATGTACCCGGAGATCGGACGGTACGGGATAACGGTGGGCATCGCCTTCAGCGAGGGAAAAAACGCTTACATTGTAAAATTCACAAAAAACAGCCATGAGCTTACAACACACCTGGAGAAAAAAGATGCTGATGAGTGCATGGACGGCATCAAATGCGTGTATCTGGGGGTACAGATAGGGCAGTTCATAAAGAACTTCGCCGGCTAAGGCCTAAAAAAACAAACCCTATTAGAACCTATCTCAAAATTGATTTTGAAGCGAAAGAGAGAGGAAATCGTGGCAGCGGGGTCCCCGAAAAATTGAAAATTTTTAGGGGCAAAGCCTTGGAGAAAAGGGAAAATCGCCCGGAGGCGCAACAGCCCGCCAAGGCGGGATTGAGGACGATTTTACCTTGACGACACCGTATGCCGCGATTTCAGCCGCTTGCAGCCAGAAGCGATTTTGAGATAGGTTCTAGATTCAGTCTGGCGGAACAGGCGCCTCGCAGGCAACCACACAG
>JAKAGP010000343.1 GCA_021825785.1 Nitrospirota bacterium | reverse complement strand
CGCGTGGTCCGCAATCCCGAAGAGCGAGCCGCCCGCGAGCATGGTGTTCAGGGTTTTGAGTTCCGCGCTGTCACCCCCCCTCCTTTTCACGAAAACCGCAAAGGCCGCGGCGAGCGAAATCGCATAGCATCCCATTTCACAACCCCAGTTCCCGTATGATTTTGCTGCTCTTGAGCTTGTCCGGCTCCACGTGCTTTTCCAGCCTGACTATTTCAACTCCAGCCGGGGCCGCGACCTCCTTTTGGTCGTACCCGTAAATGATTACATCCGGCCTGACTTTCGCGAGCGTGTCCCCTATTTTCGCGCCCCCCATCACGACGAAATCAACGGGCTTGAGGAACCCGACCATCGCGGCCCTGTATTCCTGCGAATGGATGGGCGTCCTGCCCTTATTACGTATGTGCTCGTCCCCTGCGACCACCACTACAAGGTAATCGCAGCGCTTTTTCGCCTCGTTGAGCGTGACCACGTGACCAAAGTGTATCAAGTCAAATACCCCTCCCGTTAGCCCGATGCGGAGCCCCTTCTTGCGCGCTTCCTCAATATCCAAAAGCAGCACCCTAAACCTGCCCTGCCAGTTCCTTCAAGCCAGTAGGGACGAAAGCCTTCGCAGAACGCAGGGACTGCACGTCCTTGGAGCCAGTCAGGAACATGGCGACCTTGAGCTGCTCCTTCCAAGTGTCCACTTCCGTTTCAAGCTTCCCCTTGGAATACGCGAGCAGGAACGGCTGCGCCGCGCCGGCTAGCTCTGCGCCTAGCGCAATCGCCTTCGCCGCGTCAATTCCGCTGCGCACCCCTCCGCTCGCAATTACGGGCAGAATCCCCCTGTCCGCGAGTATGCACGCGACCGTGGGAATTCCCCAGTCAGCGAAGCCCGGAACCCCTCCTCCGCGCTCGTACTCAATCGCGCTCCACGAGGTGCCGCCTGCCCCCGCAACGTCAATATATTTCACTCCCGCTTCCTTGAGCAACGAAGCGGCCTTGCTGCCTATTCCCGCGCCGGTCTCCTTCGCTATTACTGGCACGGAAAGCTGCTCGCAAGCCAATCCAATTGCCTCAACAACTCCTGAAAAGTCCCTGTCTCCTTCGGGCTGTATAATCTCCTGAAGCGGGTTGAGGTGCACTGCGAGCGCGTCCGCGTCCACCTTTGAAACCATGTCCCCTATTTTCGCAATCCCGTATTTCTTGAGCTGGAACGCGCCTATGTTCGCAATCAACGGAACCGAAGGCGCGACGTCCCTTATGTAATAAGTGTCCTTGAGCGAGGGGTCCTCCACCATGGCGCGCTGGCTGCCGAGGCCCATTGCCACCCCTGTCTTTTCCGCAATTTCCGCGAGCTTCCGATTTATCTTCCCTCCTTCGGGATAGCCTCCGGTCATCGCTTCTATGACTAATGGCGCCTCCAGCGTTTTCCCGAGGAATTTGGCCTTGAGGCTGACCTTTCCGAAATCAGCTTCGGGGAGCGCCTGGTGCACCAGCATCACTTCCGAAAATCCCGGGCCTTTCTGGTACTGGACGCCCTTCTTCAATACGATGTCCACGTGATCCTTCTTCCTTCCCTTAGTGATTTTCATCCGCCCACCGTTTCATTTCGGGAAAACAACGCTCGCATACCCGACTACCGCGAGCATGTCCCCGCTGCTCTTTCCCGAATTCGTATACCTGAGGGTTTTTCCCCTTTTAATCCCCGACGCACGGCTGTATTCTAGCAGCGCGCTAATCGGGCCGAAGCCGCACATGCTCCAGCCGAACTTCTCCACCGCATTCTCCAATCCTTCCGCGTCAACGTCCTCTATGAATTCCAGCGCCTTCCTGTCCTTTTTCTCCGCGGTCTCGGCAGGAAGGTAATGGGAAAAGTCCGAGCTTGCAATAACGATATGCTTTTTTGGGTCTAGCGACTTGGAAAGCGCTTGCCCCACCTGCTTCGCGCTGTCGTAATCCTGCCCCATCATGCACACGCACACTATTTTCGTCTTGGGGTTGAGCTTCTGCACGAACGGGACCTGCACCTCTATGCTGTGCTCGTGCAAATGCGCGCGCTCGTCGAAATCCATAATCGCGCAGTTCTCCTGTATCTTTTTCGCGAGCTTCCGGTCGCACTTTGCGATTCCCAGCGGGGTCTCCCAGTCCTCTAGCGAGAGCGAAATCAGGCTTCCTTCCCCCGTGTGGTTAGGGCCCATTATCACCGCTGTTTCGGCTTTCGCTAGGTTCGCCATGGACGCGTAAGTGAGCGCCGCGGTGTCCCCGGAGTAAACGTAGCCTGCGTGCGGGCATATGCCGCCCGCTGCCACGACCGGCTTGGCCTCGGCCTTCCTGAATAATTCCCCGAGCATTCCGTCCAGCTCCACCTTGTCCGCAGGATAGAAATAGCCCGCAACTGCCGCTGCCCTCATGAAAATGACTGCGGTTGCAACCTATATAAACCTGTATTCGCCGGCAGGCGAGAGCCACATAATATCAGCAAAAATAACTTTATAAACCGTTCCAGCCTGATATGATATCGTGTGATTCTCATGAAACAGAAACACCTATACGCTACGAAATTCTCAAACCTCCCGGTGCCGAAGCTGGCGGCCGAGATGTGCGCCCACAGGAACGAGGCAAGGAAGCTCGCCGAATCCCTTGCAACGCCGAAAGGGAGGAGAACAAAGGGGCTGATATCGTCAATCGAGCTCGAGGAAAATGCGTGCAGGGACTGAGCCCAAGAAATATTCGGGCGCATGCGCCCCGTGATCGACAACCTTGCAAAGGGCAGGCTGGACGCCTTCGGGTTCCCCTATTCGGAAAACGGCGGAAAGCCTTCGGAGACGGGCGCGGAAATAATCGCGGAGGCGCGGCTCAGGCTCGCAGAGTCCATTTCGGGCTTTGATGGGCCTGCAAAAAATGCGTACCCGTTCCTTTACTCCAAGGCAGAAACGCAACTGGACCGCCACTTTGAAACGATGCTCAAGGCGCCGGAAGCAGAGCTGGAATTCGTAAAGCAAAATACGCCCAAAGAGTTTCCCGCCCCGTTCGAACTCGCGCACCAGTCCGAGTTGGCCGGGCGTGTCCGCGAATTGCTCAGGACCCTTCCGCCGAAGCTTGAAAAGGTAATCCGGATGCGGTTCGGAATAGATGACACGCCGCACTCCGCCGAGGAGGTCGCCGCGCACTTGGGCTGCACCGATACCTGGGCCAGGGTCCTTGAGGCCCGCGCAATGAGAAATCTCAAGCACCCGACAAGGGCCGCGCTCGTCAAGGGTTTCCTTGACTAAAAATACCTTTCATTAACAAGGGCGCGTGCATCGCCGTCTTTGAAAAAATCTCACCCTGGGCGGGAGTATTTTTCCAGCGC
>JAKAGP010000342.1 GCA_021825785.1 Nitrospirota bacterium | reverse complement strand
AAACCGCACCCACCGGGGTTATGCTTGTTTCAATAGTATGATTTTTTTAAAAAAAGGAATCTTCAGATTCCAGTGGGTAAATTGCCAAAAAAAATTTCCGGCGGGGATTTTTTTGGGGGAGGAGGTCCGTTGCGGGGCATCAGGCTGCTCATTAAAAGGCTGTTTAAGCCCATAACGATCATGATAATACCCCATGACCGATCAGGCCCGTTCAGTTTTAAACTTCCTTCCATAGGCCTGATAATGGCCGCCGCGCTTGCCCTCGGAACGGTCGCGTATGCGGTCAGGGTTTCCATTAATGCCGCCAGGTACGATCAGATGAAAAAGAGACTGGATTACTATACCGGAGAATTCCTCGAATTAAACGATACGATTGTGGCGCTGAGGAAAACACAGGAGGAGTTCGACAGGCTCTTCGGGCTCAAGACCAGGCGGGCCGTGCTGGAAAAATACAAGCCGGCCAGTGAGGGGTCCATCGATTTCGAGGACATTAAAAGAAAGCTGAACGATTCGATGAAGATGGTTGCGGGAATCAGGAAATACCTGTCCAAGGAGAAAAGCCTCTATGATGCCCTCCCGGATGGTTGGCCGGTCGGAGGTGAAATAACCTCCCCTTTCGGGGAAAGGACAAATCCCATAACGGGACAGCCGGAGTTCCATGGGGGGATGGATATCGCCTGCAATACCGGCACCCCCGTGCGCGCCACAGCGGACGGGATAGTGAGTTTCGCCGGCTGGGGACACGGCAGCGGCAACCTGGTGGCCATAGAGCATGGCCACGGGTATGCCACCTTTTATGCGCACAACAGCAGGATCGTAGTCCGGGTGGGGCAGGTCGTAAAACGCGGGCAGATCATATCCTACAGCGGCTCGACCGGTTATTCCACCGGCCCGCACGTCCACTACGAAATCTGGAAAGACGGCAAGCGGATCAACCCCCAACCCTATTTGCTGGGAAAAGTCTTCTTTCAAGGAGGATCACAAAATGTTTTCAAAAAGTGAACGGAAAGTCGATGCTCTTATCGGCCCAAGCAGCGTTTTCAAAGGCAATGCGCAGGTAAAGGGCACTTTGCGCGTAGACGGCGTCCTTGAGGGCGACATCGAGACCGACTGGCTCGTCCTGGGCGAAAAGGGGCTGATAAAAGGCAATGTATCCGCAAAATCGGCGCTCATCGGCGGCAGGGTGGATGGAAACATCCGGGCCTCGGAGAACCTGGAGATAGAGCGGAAAGGCCAGGTGTCCGGAGATATTCATACGGCAAAACTTTCGGTTCACGAGGGCGGATGCATAAACGGCAGGACGAATATGCATAAGGTGGAAGCCAGTGTCGTCGAGCTGAAGCAGGCCAACTAGAACCTATCTCAAAATCGCTTCCGGCTGCAAGAGGCCGAAATCACGGCATACGGCGTCGTACAGGGAAAATCGTCCTCAACGCAGCGCTGCTGCGCCTCCGGGCGATTTCCCCTTTCCTCCTTGCCTGCAGCGATTTCTTCTCTCTTTCGCTTCAGAATCAATTTTGAGATAGGTTCCAGAGATCACTCAAAAAACCAGTCTTATGATTTTCGCCACGATTTCTTCAATGGGAAAGGATATAAGGACAAGAGGAAGCATCGGAACGACCGCCCCCGCGAGAAGGGGCACAAAGGTTTCCAGATTCAGAGGAATGAGCCGCAGAGGTTTCCCGTTTTTATTTTTACCCTAGCATATGCCTGACTCCTGTCAACTTGACGTATGCTGAATTCATGCAGGCGACACCGGCCCGTGCCTTTGATAATACGAGGGTGGTCCCGGGCCTGATTCCCTGGCAGAGGGACTGGGCGCCAGGCCGCAGGAATATCAATTCACAACTGGGGGAAATGCCCCATTTTGCGCCAAATAAAACATTCCCAAAAACTAATACAACCAAAAAATCTTTAAATTTAAATAAGTTACTATCGGGCGCATAATTTGCTAATAAATATATTTAAAAAATATTTTTTTATTTTTTTGTAAATATCCCAGAGTTGCGGAGGGAAACATACCGTGAAAAATGGAAGGCATTATAAATGCCCTTTGACGCTTGAATCATGCATCGATTGCCGTGAGAGAAAAATTCTCAACCGCAAGGAGATATGCTTTTTCACTCTGGAGCCATGCTACTTTGGCGCAATAGACAGCCATCTGCGCACCGGGGGGCTTTCCGGCAACCAGGGCCCCGGTTGCGCGACGATTCCCAAATCCGCAGGAACATTTCAAACCTTTAAAGCCGGCAATCCGGTTTTAATGTCCGGGGCGCACCATGCGCATTGATGTGGGCCGGACAAAAAACGAGATAATGATGCTGCTGAAAAAAACCGGCGGCCTTACGACCGAAGAGTTGAGCGGCCAGATAGGCATCACTCCTATGGGCATCAGGCAGCATCTGCTCGCCCTGGAAAGAAAAAACCTGATAAGCCATGAAATGAAAAAACAGGGCATCGGAAGGCCGACTTTCATTTACAGGCTTACGGATACCGCGGACGATATCTTCCCCAAGGATTACTCCGGATTTGCACTTAATCTGCTTTCAGACCTGGAGGCAATGGACGGCCGTGAAAAGATAGACGCCCTTTTCAAAAGGCGCAAAGAAAAGCTCCTCAGGGAAAGGGGACAGCTCCTTGCGAGGTATGACTTCAACGGCAAGGTCAGGGCGCTTTCAAATTTGTTTGAAGAGGACGGATATTTTGTCGAGCTTGCCAATGGGAGGCAGAACTATATTCTGAATCTGTATAACTGCCTGTTTTTAAAAATTTCAAACCGCTACAGGACGGCCTGCAATTACGAAATAGAGCTTGTTGCCGAACTCCTTGGCAGGCAGGTCACACTGGAAAAGACGGCATCGGCCGGCGACACTTTCTGCTCCGTCAGAATCCCCAAGAGATAAACCGTTTGCCGGCAGATTACCCGCCCCGTACTCTCAGGAAATCCCGGTGGCCAGCCTGCGGGAATTCCTGAATATCCTGCCTGAGTGAGGGCGCGGATCACCTGATTTTTATGAGGGGGTATCTTTCCTTCATCCGCCTCGTGATGAGGCCGATGCCGGCCACATTTCCGGCGGTCTCCAGGACGATCATCTTCTCAAACCCCTCGATGTCCACTACGGCCTTTTCCCCCTCTTTTCCGAGGGATTCCATGATGAAACCGTCCAGTTTCTTTTCCGTATCCTGGCTCGAAATCTCGCCTTTATGCCCTCTTCTTACGACGCGGACAAAGAATCTGCAATCTGCCAGTTGATCAACATAACGGGAAACCGCTTCCTCCGCCTTTTCCGCAAAATCCGTGACATCAAATTGAAAGTTCCCCTCTATGGGTACG
>JAKAGP010000341.1 GCA_021825785.1 Nitrospirota bacterium | reverse complement strand
GATCTCATATTCCTGACGAATTCCGCACCCTCATTTATTTGTAATCCTTTCAGATTTGTGGCCGTAACCCGCGCCCGCGGACTGATTTTGAAATGTGAGGTGTTCTGGACGAAGCAAACTGCGTTTTAAATTCTCTCCGCGCCGCGGTCTTCTGATGAAAATCCGCATTCCAGTACAAACCCGTATTGACTTTATTTCTTCCATTTGATTAACTATCACCATCGGGCGATGGAGTTCGCCCCATAATGGAAACCGTCTTTTTTTATAAAAAGGCTGATGACTCCTACCCTTTTGAGTTTTAACAGGGCAGGAGTTTTTTATTTTCTGTTTTTATTTTTTCGCCCGGAAAGGATGCTCAGTAGCAATAAAATCATGAATTTTCTTATCATAGGCGCAGGCGGTTTTCTTGGCGCCATCACAAGATATGTGGTTGGCCTGTGGGTGGGGCAAAAGTGGGGGCGCAGCTTTCCCCTGGGCACGTTTTGTATTAACATTAGTGGGAGCTTTCTTATAGGGCTCCTGATGGCGCTGCTGACGGAGAGGTTTCTGGCCGATGCCCGCTGGAGGCTGTTTCTGGTGATAGGCTTTCTGGGCGCCTATACCACTTTTTCCAGCTTTGAATACGAGACCGGAAGCCTTGTGCGGGACGGGGAATGGCTGCTGGCAGGGGCAAACGTGGCGCTTAGCGTTTTTTTTGGATTCGTGGCCCTGAAGATAGGCGAAATAATAGCAAGGAGCATATAAAGAAAAAAGATGATCACCAAGGGACCAGCAAAAAAACTTTCTGTCTACGTGGGAGAGACAGACAGGTATGGGGACAAGCCTGTTTACGAAGTTCTGCTTGATATCCTGCATAAAAAAAAGATAGCCGGGGTGAGCGTCTTTAAGGGCGTGGCCGGCTACGGCGCGGACGGCGTGCTGCATACCTCCAAGATACTCCTTCTTTCCACGGACATGCCCATGAAAATAGAGGCCGTGGACTCCGAAGAGATGATAAACAGGGTCTTGCCGGACGTCTACCAGGTGGTGGAAAAGGGGCTTGTGGAGGTGACAGACACCAACGTCATTAAATGCTGCGGGGGTTCGTCAACCGAAGAAAAGAAAGAGGAAGAACGGATGAAGCTTGAAGGCAAGGCAAAGATGCTCCGCATCATAATAAGCGAGGACGACAAGTGGGAAGGAGAGCCCCTTTACGAAGTCCTTGTTAAGAGGTTCGTCATGGAGGACATCGCCGGGGCCACGGTGTACAAAGCTATCGCCGGGTACGGTCCGCACAAGAGATACCACAAGAAAAAAACCCTGGCCACCCACGGGGAGCTACCCATACTGATAACCGTTATGGACAAGGAAGAAAATATCAACAGGATACTGCCTGTGCTCGACGAGCTGGTTACAGAGGGAATCGTGGCCCTCTCGGACGTAAACGTAATAAAGTACACTCACAGGGATGCGGAAACGGGGATACTTTAAAAATAACGCCTTATTTCTTTGAGGCGTCGAAACCTTCCATCAGCCTCAAAAGCTCCGTCCAGTTCTGCTTTTGCAGGTTCATGGCCTGGGTGCGGAGGAAAAACCCTTCCCGGACCGCCTTTTCCCTTTGGGCCTCACCGTGGATGCCGTAGAAAGGCATCATTACAACAAGCGCCCGGTCCATATATTCTCGGACGGAGGTCAGCACATCGCCCCGCCTCGTAAAAAACGGGTCCTCTCCGGGCGCGCATGGCCTGCCAAACACATTGAACTGGCGGCAGGCAGCGGGCCGGAGCTGGTGTATGGAGCAGGCCCCCCCCGGCTGGGATGAGGATAGATGCAGAAAAATACAGCCTTCTTCCCGCCGGGGCGCAGCGCCCGCGCCGCATCTGCCCCTGATCTTTTCTTTCAGCTCTTCC
The DNA here is from genome assembly GCA_021825785.1 of Nitrospirota bacterium. The sequence goes on along the minus strand of JAKAGP010000341.1, from coordinate 1,446 downwards.
CTTGCCGCCTGCTCCATCTTTTCCATGCAAAACCAGTAAATGCCGGTAAGCTCAAGCGGATAAAAAGGGATGTCCGTGTGCGAGCGGCAGCAGTGTCCGCACCCCTTCCTGCATGCCAGCTTTTTGTTCTGTCTCTTCTCAAGTTCATCCGTCGCGTGCAGAACCCCGGCATCTATTACCGAATAGGCCTCCAGCAGGATGGGCAGCCATGGCAGGCGCGCCTCGTCTTCAGGGAAACGCAGCCGCTCCCTCGCGCTTTTTTTGATGGCCTTTTTTATGTTCTTCATCACGGGATTTTTATTTTTTCTTTTCTTTATTATTTTAAATGAAGTCCGCCTTAATGATTCTGAAAATAGCACAGCAAGGCCAAAAAATTCAAAACACCAGGGGCATGGCTTCAGGTCTTGCAGTTTTTTCCTCAGGCTTCACACCCTGAAGGTTTTTCTATATTATAAAGACATATGCTGAGACGGATTGGTTCGCATGATAAGGCGTTACCCCTGCCTTTTCGGGCATTGCTGGCCCTTACTGCCGCGCTTATTCTATTGGGAGTTTTTTTATTTTCCCCCATTGCGGGGCAGGCCCTTTGGGCGGATGCTGCGCCCGCCTCCGCGCCTGCCACAAAGGTGAACGTGTTCATGTCCGAGGACTTCAGCAGTCTTGACGGGTGGATGCCCTATCGCTTGTTCAAGAATAAAAAACAAACCGTCTATACTCTCGATGTGAAGGACTCAAAGCATTGCGTGCGGGCGAAAAGTGACGACTCCTCGTCCGCACTCGCTTATAAAAAGGAGTTCGATGTCTACGAATTCCCTGTAGTGAAATGGGAATGGATGGTGGCCAATCTATATCCGGACGGCAACATAAAAAAGAAGAGCAGGAACGACTCCCCGGCAAGGCTTTACATCCTTTTCAAGTACAACCCCAAAAAAGCGGGCTTCTTCACCAGGCTCAAATATTCGATAGCGAAGAAAATATACGGCGTCTACCCGCCCGGAAGCAACCTGTGCTATCTATGGGCCAACCGGCCGCACAAGGAAAGGATAATCACGAGCCCCGCGTGGGGCAATTCAAAGGACATAGTCCTTGAAAGCGGCCCGGAACACCTGAACGAGTGGATGAAAGAGCGGATAAACATAGTTGATGATTACAGGGCGGCCTTTGGGAAAGACCCGCCGCACACGGCGGCCATCGCCATAATGAACAACTCCGACAACATGGGGGGCAAGGCCACATCCTGGTTCGGCCCTATTGAAATTTCCGGGCCGATAGAGAACTCTTCCGGTTCAAAATAAATATGGCGTCACCCACTGAAAAAAACAGGCAAAGTAAAAAGATGGCGGATGGCGGGAGCGCAACGGGGTAGGGACTAGCCCTTCTCGGCCACCTTGCCCAGGCCCACTATCCTGTCGTTTTCCTCCAGGTCCATGAGCTTTACTCCCTGGG
>JAKAGP010000340.1 GCA_021825785.1 Nitrospirota bacterium | reverse complement strand
TCATCCGTCCTCTGCGGATAGAGCCCTCACAAACGGTTGCCTTTATCTGCGGGCCGGAGATAATGATGCGGTTTTCGGCCAGGGAACTGATGTTAAAGGGAATGTCCGGGTCCGCCATCCATGTTTCCGTTGAAAGAAGGATGAAGTGCGGGACCGGCCACTGCGGACACTGCCAGATAGGCCCCTGGTTTACGTGCAAGGACGGGCCGGTCTTTGCCTATGACCAGCTGAAGGGGTTGCCCGATGTCATTCTATAAGAAATTCCGGCTCCATAAGAAAGATGTCCACTCCCCAAAAGAAAAAAATCCTGAAAAGAAAAGGGTCGGGTTTTTCAAGTTCAGCTGTTGCACGGGCTGCGGTTTTGAGCTTGCCTATTTCCAAAGATCGCTTAAAGAGACACTGGAGTCATTCGATTTTACGTTCTTCAGGCTGGCCAGCTCCGCGGGCTCGCCGGAGGGCCCTTTCGATCTGGCCCTTGTGGAAGGCGCGGTTACTGAACCGTTCCAGATAGTAGAGATAAAGAAGATAAGGGCGGCAAGCAAAGTCCTTTATGCAGTGGGCTCCTGCGCGATAGTTGGGGGGATCCCCGCAATAAAGGCCCTTGCCCCGGAGATGGAGGTGGAGCGGGCAGCGTATCGGGAAAGGCTTTATGAGATGTCCTCCACGCGGCCCCATGTCATCGGGGATTACGTGAAGGTGGACGGCTGCATAAGGGGATGTCCTCCAGGTGAAAGGGACCTGGAAGAGGCACTTGCCTCCGTTTTGATAGGCAAGGAGCCGGAATTCATCGAATACAGCGTCTGCATGGAATGCAAGATGGCCGGCAACGCCTGCGTGCTTTTGGAGGATGGGCTTCCCTGCATGGGGCCCGTGACGAACGCTGGGTGCGGCGCGCTCTGCCCGGCGCACCACAGGGCGTGCTACAGCTGCTTTGGCCTTATGGGCCAGGCAAACGTCCCGGCGCTCAAAGGCAAATTCAGGAAACTGGGATTCACCGAGGAGGACATAGAAAAAAGGTTTTTCACCCTGTTTGGCGCGCTGGGGGAAACAGGACAATGAGGATCAAAACGGAATACCTGGGCAGGGTTGAAGGAGAAGCCGGCGTCCGGTTCGAGATAAAAAACGGCAGGCTTGCGGAGCTGAAGATAAACATATGGGAGCCGCCCCGTTTTTTTGAAGGCATGCTTGTAGGCAGAAGATATGACGAGGCACCCGACATAGTGGCAAGGATATGCGGAATATGCCCCGTCTCCCATATGCTCACCTCCATCCGGGCCATAGAGAAGGCCATATGGTTCGAGCCGGGGCCCGAAACCATTGCAGCCAGGAAGATCATGGCTTACAGCCAGATAGCCTCCAGCCACCTTGTGCATCTGGTAATGCTGGCGCTTCCGGATTATGAAGGAAAAAGTTCACTGATGGAGATGATGTCCGCCCGTGATGGGGCCGAATGCGGGAAAAACGGAGAAACAGAAAAAGCAAAAAAAACCAAAAAAGCAAAAGTAAAAGACCTTCTGAAAAAATTCATTAACGTAAAAGAGGCCTTTAACGGCATCACGCAGACCTTCGGGGGAAGGGCTCTGCATCCCGTTTCCATGGTGGTGGGGGGGTTCACATCTTTCCCAGGAGAAAAAGAGATAGACAGGCTGCTGTCCGGCCTGGCCTCCGCGGAAGACGACCTGGAGGACATCGCAGGCCTGATATCGGAGCTGAAACCTCCACGGCTTGAGACGGCCTCCGAACTGGTCTGCCTTTCAGATGATGGCGGGTACGCGATAAATGGAGGACGCATAGTATCCGATATGGGGCTGGACGGAACGGAAGAAGAATATGAGGAGCTTTTCGAAGAAAAGGAGGCCTCATATTCGAACGCCAAAAAAACCAGGCTCAGGGAAAGGGGGCAGATAATGACCGGAGCCCTGGCCAGGGTGAGTCTTCAGTCCAGGTGGCTTGGTGAAAAGGCCCGCAAACCGGCCTTTTCGATTTCTCTCTCATCGTCTTCAGGTAAAAATCCATTTAACAATATAATGGCGCAGGCTGCGGAACTGCTTCATTTCTGGCAGGAGTGCAAAAAACTCCTGGAGGCATCAGGGGCGGAAAAACAAAAAAAACAAAAATTTCCTGGAAGACCGCCCGCGCGTGAGGGCGAAGGCAGGGCCCTGACGGAGGCGCCGAGGGGACTGCTGTACCACAGCTATGCGATAGACCGGACGGGAGCCATCCGCAAGGCCAACATAGTTACGCCCACGGCCCACAATTACCTTGCCATGGAGCAGGACTTAAGAAGACTTATAGAAGATAATATTGATCTGCCCAAAGAGAGGCTGAAATCTCTTGCCGGCATGCTTATCCGCGCCTATGACCCGTGTTTTTCATGCTCGGTGCATTAGCTTTTTCCGCGAAAAAGCCCGATTTCAATGACCAGATTCAACTTTTTTCCGTGAAAAAGTGTGTCAGAAACTCCTGGTCCTTGGGCGAGAGGTCAAATTTCATGGCGGCCTCCTGCAACAGGGCAAAAAGGGTTGCCTTGGGGTTCTCCTCCCTCATGGCCGATACCCATCGTATCGCTTTCCTTATCTGTTCGCCTTCAGGCTGAATGTCCATTGAGACACCTCTTTCCAATATCGAATTTTGCTTTTTTGTTTTTTATTTTTAAAACTTAAGGCCTTATGGCGCTATATTGCGCCATCGGCATTTTTCTTGTGGATGCCGCCCCGTAATCATTTTTTGTAAGCGCTATTATACCCATATCCACATGCTGGGGAAGCAGGCCCAGCGCTTTTTCGCAAGAAGCCCTTGCCCCCATGCCTTCCGCCACCATATCATAAACCGTTTTGGCCAGCATTTTCCTTATGCTCTCCTCTCCAAGTCCCGTAACTGCAATCGCCCCCTCCGGACCGGCATAAAATCCGCAGCCCACCATGGGCGTGTCTCCAACCCGGCCAACCAGCATTGGGGAGGCCCCTCCGGTAGAGGAAGCCACGGAAAAAACCCCTTTTTTGTCAAGGGCCACCACGCCTATCGTATCGGTTCTTTTTGCTTTTCCCTTCCCGCCAGAGATTTTTTGTTCACCAACCCATTGCCGGAAAAAGTGAAAATCCTCTTTTCCCATTCGGCTTTTGATCCTTTCGTAATTTGCGGCGGCCCTTTCGGAGACCTCATAATAAGGCCCGAAGCCAAGTCTTCTGGCGAAGGCCTGGGCTCCGCGGCCGGCCATGGCAACGTGGGGCGAACCCAGCACTGCCCGCGCCACCAGCACCGGGTTTTTTACTCCTCTTATATTGATAACCGCCCCGATGTGGCCTTCCGAGTCCATTACGGCCGCGTCCATTTCCACG
>JAKAGP010000339.1 GCA_021825785.1 Nitrospirota bacterium | reverse complement strand
TCGAAGAAGAGAAAATAAAGAAGTTTAAAATCCTGCTCCACCAGTTTGCCAGCCCGCTCATCTACATACTGATCGCCGCAGGCATGGTCACCGGTTATTTCCGTGAATACGTGGATACAGGGGTAATCTATTTTATAGTCGTGCTTAACGCCATCATAGGATATATTCAGGAGTACAAGGCGGAAGAGAGCGTCCGGGCGCTTAAGAGGATGGTCGTCCCCAGGGCGCGAGTGTTGAGGGAGGGGCTGGAAAAGGAAATAGACAGCGAGGAAATTGTCCCGGGCGACATTGTCCTTATAGCTTCCGGCGCAAAGATTCCCGCCGATATCAGGCTGCTGCACTCGATTGAGCTGAAGATCGACGAGGCGATGCTTACGGGCGAATCCATCCCCGTGGAGAAGGCGGTATTTCCCCTTGAAGAGGAGGAGCTGATACCTGGAGACCAGATCAACATGGCCTTTATGGGCACTATATCAGTCGGTGGGAGGGCCCGTGGCGCGGTAGTCGAGACCGGCGCGAACACCGTCCTCGGAAGCATAGCCGGAGAGGTAAAGGAGATCGGCCTGGCCGAAGCCCCCATACAGAAAAAGATCGAACGCTTTGCGAAGGCCATCGGCGTGTTCGTGCTGGCGGCTTCATCTCTCCTTTTTATCGCCGGCCTTATAACCGGAGAAAGCGCCGTGGAGATGTTCATGACGGCGGTTGCAGCAGCAGTTGCCGCAATACCGGAAGGGCTTCCAATCGTTGTTACCATAGCCTTGGCGGTAGGAGTATCCAGAATGGCAAGGCATAATGCCATTATAAGAAAGCTCCCTGCCGTGGAGACCCTTGGCAGCACGACGGTAATCTGCACGGACAAGACCGGCACACTGACAAAAAACGAAATGACAGTCAAGGTCGCCTATGACGGCCAGCATGTCTATGAGTTCACCGGAAGCGGCTACGAGCCCAAAGGAGAGGTGCTTCACGAGGGAATGCGTGTGCATCCGGCGAAAGAGGACAGGCTTTTGCAGGTGCTTCGCATCGGACTGCTGTGCAACGAGTCCGACGTTTATGAGGAAAACGGCCAATATAAGGCGGACGGGGATCCTACGGAGGCTGCGCTCATTGTTTCCGCCATGAAAGCCGGCCTTCTGGCGGAGGCCGAAAAGGAGGCATATCAGCAGACCGGGATCATACCTTTTGAATCGGAGCGTGGATACATGGCCGCTCTCCTTACCGCAAATGGCAGGAAACTGATCTTCGTCAAAGGCGCTCCCGAGCGCATGCTGGAGATGTGCGAAACGGACGCCTATGGCGCAAGCCTCGATAAGAAAGCCGTTTCGAGTGCCGCTGGAAATTTTGCCGCTGCGGGGCTCAGAGTGCTTGCCTTTGCCTGGAAGGACGCGCCGGTCGATACCGTTGAGATTACCCATCGGGGCGTTGAATCGGGATTTGTCTTTGCGGGCCTGCAGGGCATGATAGACCCTCCACGGCCGGAGGCGGTAAAGGCCATAGAAGATTGCAGGACGGCCGGCATAAGGGTCGTCATGATAACCGGAGACCATGCCATAACCGCAAAGGCCATAGCGGAGCAAATGGGCATAAGCGGAGCTGGCGAAGGGGTGCTTACCGGCAGGGAACTGGAGGCGATGAGTGACGAGGGCCTGTTCCAGCGGGTCGTGAAAATCCCGGTTTTTGCGCGCGTGGCCCCCCGGCACAAGCTCAGGATAACGGAGCAGTTGAAACGCCACGGGGAAATCGTCGCCATGACCGGGGACGGCGTCAATGACGCCCCGGCCCTGAAGGCGGCCCACATAGGCATTGCCATGGGCAGGGCCGGCACTGACGTAGCAAAGGAGGCGTCCGACATGGTCCTGGCCGACGACAATTTCGCGAGCATATTCGCGGCAGTGAAAGAGGGCCGGATCGTGTTCGATAACCTGCGCAAGGTCACGTTCTTTCTGATACCCACAGGGGTCGCCGCCATTTTGTCGATAGCCGGCGCAATCGCACTGGGAATCCCGATCCCTTATGTCCCGGCGCAACTGCTCTGGATAAACCTGGTGACCAATGGCCTTCAGGATGTCGCTCTTGCCTTTGAACCCGGTGAAAAGGATGTACTTATGCGTTCTCCAAGACTTCCGGGCGAGGGGATAATGTCCGGGCTTCTCATCCAGAGGACCGTGCTAGTAGGACTTGTCATCTCACTGGGGGTGATTTATACATTCGTAAGGGCCTTTTGGGCGGGTGAGCCGATTGAAAAGGCCAGGTCCGTGGCAGTGACTACGATGGTCTTTTTCCAGTTCTTCCAGGCTTTCAACAGCCGCTCGGAAATGCGGTCGCTTTTCTCGATGAACCCGTTGGATAATTCTTTTCTGTTCTTCAGCATGATTGCCGCCTTTTTTGCCCAGGTTGCATTTCTTTACATGCCAGCGTTTCAATGGGTGTTCAGGACCGAACCGATAACGATGTCTGACTGGCTGCACATTCTTTCCGTTGCGGCGACAGTCATAATTGCCGTGGAGGCAGATAAATGGCTAAGGAGACGAAACCTTCGAATATCGTCCCGGCGCTTCCATCGATAATCAAAGCATTCACAGATGGAATGGTGTTCATGACGCTTAGCAAATGGAAACATTTTTCAAGTCCATGCAGCAGTTGATTTCAAACATACGGTATGACCGCAAACACAGGCACCGGCAGGTTTTTCTCCTTGAATCCATCCAAATTCCCTCTCCTGCTTTTTTTGCTTTTTTGTCTCTTTCCGTTCAAACTTAAAATCACAACTTACCGTTTTTAAATCATTTTATGACCCCACTTGCTCAAACGCCTCATGAACAGCCGGTCCATTTTTTTTATGCCCTGCGGGCATCGAATGTAAGGATTTTCTGATTTATCATCGTTTGTTCGCTCACCGCTCGCTGCCCATTTTATGCCCCGCGGGGTGCGCTCGCCGTCCATTAGATTTTTTCCTTTGACTAACACAAGGGCCTGATTTAATATTTTAGCTATGCTTCAAGGAATGACAGGTTTCGGATCGAGCGAGAAAGGCGATTTCCGGGTAGAGGTGCGCTCCCTGAACAGCAGGTACCTGGAGATGAATTTCAGGCTGCCCTGCGGGCTGCTGGAGCAGGAGGTCCCTCTCAGAAACATCATAAAGGAAAAATTCGCGCGCGGCAGGTTCGATGTGTTCGTAAGCGTAAAGGAAGGCAGGAGGATGGTAAGCCTGGATGCGCGGAAGGCAAAAGAGCTGTACGCCGGGCTTGATGGGCTGAGGCGCGAGCTTGGGATCCCTGATTCCCCTTCCATGGCGGAGTTGATCGTGCTTAAGGACCTTTTTCTGTCCGAGGAATCGGGGCACGACCTT
>JAKAGP010000338.1 GCA_021825785.1 Nitrospirota bacterium | reverse complement strand
TTGGTCCAACTTGAACCGGAGCTCAAGGAGGATGCCTTTTTCAAGGATGCCGGGCTTTACGTCCGGGTGCCCTATGGCCCCAAGATATATGGCATCGAAAAGTCTCAGCTCATCCAGGGCGCTTGCGGGCAGGATCTCCCCTGTTCTTAGGTAGCGGTCTCCGCCAAAATCGAAGCCGGTGTACTCCAGGTTGAAGCCGAAACGCCCCGCCACGGTGTTTAATACCTTTATTCCTTCTGCTATTACCTCCGGACCCGTTCCGTCACCGGGTATCACGGCAATTTTGTAAGATTTCATCTCAAAAAAATCTCCTTCCGTGGGATAAATAAAAATAAAAAAACAAAAAGCCTATTTGCGGGCTGCCAGTTTCTTCTTTGTCCATTCCACGAGCCCGCCCGCGCTTACAAGCTCCCGCATGAAAGGCGGGATGGGGCTTGCGCTGTAGGTCTTGCCGCCTGCGCGGATGGTGCCGGCGTCCGTATCTATCTCTACAACATCTCCCTGCCGGACATTTTCGAACAGCTCAGGGCATTCGAATATGGGCAGCCCTATGTTGAATGAATTCCTGAAGAATATGCGGGCGAAGCTCTTTGCCACTACGGTGCTTACGCCGGCGGCCTTGATGGCCAGCGGGGCATGCTCCCTGGATGAGCCGCAGCCAAAGTTCTTTCCTGCCACGATGATGTCCCCCGGGTTTACCTTGCCGGGGAAATCCTTGTCGGCGTCCTCCATTACATGCTTCGCAAGTTCAGCCGGATCGGAGGTGTTCAGATACCTTGCCGGTATTATCGCGTCCGTGTCCACATCGTCACCGAATTTCCAGACCTTTCCTTTTATGACCATTTTCCGAGAGACCTCCACTAAAAATAGGGAATGAAAGAAAATTGTATAACAGACGCGGGAATTGAAGCAATAGCGATGTGAAGTTTTGATTTTTTGCATAAGGAGGGGAAGCCCCAAAGAAAATAAAAAAATTATCCTTAAATGGTTTTTTCTTTTCCCTTTTCCTTCGGGCTTCCCCTGTGTCTCTTATGCCGTTTCCACCTTTACGGCCACGGTGGGCGCCTCCCCGTTTCTTGAGGGCTGGGTGAGCAGGTTCACCCTGGCATGGGCGAAATGCGCCGTCGTAAAGACCATTCCCTGAGGGACCTCCTCCGTAACCCTGGCCTTAAGGTAAATGGTTTCCCCGTTCCTGCCGCTCACCTTCACGTAGCTCTCGTTGTACACACCGCGGGCTTCAGCGTCCGCGGGGTTTATCTGCAGGTATGCGTCAGGCGCGGCGGAATCCAGGTTGTTGGATATGGTGGTAAGGCTCCCTGAATGCTGCATGAGGTTTCCGGTGGCCAAAAGAAGCGGATGGCCGCCATCGGCAGACTCCCTCATTTCCTGCTCCACGGGTACCATGGCCAGACGCACCGGTTCCTGGTTTTGCATGATGTTCATAAGGGCGCTTGCCGAAAGTTGGGAGAAGCTCCTGGCGTCCATGTCCGCATGCATGAGCCTTCCCAGGTTCCTTAATATCTTCCAGTCAGGGAGGGCTAGCCCGGTTTCGGGCAGGCATTTAACGACCTTTTGCGGCTTGCCCATCATGCCCACGAAGGTGCCTTCCTTTTCCCCCCAGCTGGAGGCGGGGAGCACCACATGAGCCAGCTTTGCCGTGGCGGTCAGCATTATATCCTGGACGACAAGCAGTTCCAGCCTGCCAAGCGTGTCCGTGACCCTGGCGGTGTCCGGGAAGGTGACCATCGGATTTTCACCCATTATGAACAGGGCTTTCATCTGGCCGCCGTAGAGCATCTGCCCGGCGTCAAGGCCTATCTCACCGTCAAGGCCCGTCTCCCCGCCTTCGGTCTCCCGCTGTGTTCCCCCTTCAAGCGCCATCTGTGTTCCCATCGTATTTGCGAACTCCGGTGGAAGGCCCAGGGCCTCCGGTCCCCTGCCAAGCAGGATAGCAAGGTCCATAAGGGCAAGCGCGGTGCCTTCGCCCTTCGTGTTCTCCGAGCTTCCGAAACAGGCCAGCAGCATCGGGTTTTTGGCGGAGGCAAGCTCGCCCGCCGCCTGTCCTATGGCCTCTTCGGGCACGCCAGTCAACCTGGCTGCCATCGGCATGGTGTATTTCTTCAGGTGCTCCCTGAGCTCATTAAAGCCCTTTACGGACTCCGCCTTTTTGTCGTAGAGGTCCCCTTCTATAAGCGCGCTCATGATGCCGTTTACAAGCGCCACGCCGGTTGCGGGCCTTATCCTGAGCCACTGGGAGCTCCACCTTGAAAGTTTTGTCTCCCTCGGGTCGGCCGTTATGAGAGTGGCATTAAAATCCCTGCGGGCCGCAAGGATCTTCAGGCCGTATACCGGATGCGTGGATGTGAGGTCGGACTCCAGAACGAAAAGGACGTCTGCCTTAAGGGGCGCTTCCAGATCGAGGGCCAGCCTGTCAATGCCAAAGGTCTTTTTAAGCGCTTCCACCTGCTTGGAATAACCGAGCCTGGTCCGTGAGTCTACATTTTTGGAGCCCACAGCCAGGTGCATGAACTTTTTGAGCATGTAATTATCTTCGACCGAGCAACGCTCCGAGCCCAATGCCCCTATGGTCCGGGGGCCATGGGCCTCTTTTATTTCCGTAAGTCTTTTGGCCACGAAATCAAGCGCTTCCTGCCAGCTGGCGGGCTCAAGTTTGCCTTCTTTACGTATGAGAGGAGTTGAAAGCCTTTGCTGCGATTCTATGAAGTCGAATCCGAACCGCCCCCTCGGGCAGAGGTCTCCTTTGCTTACGCCGACGCCGTCCTTGCCCCTGGCGCGTATGATGCGGCCGTCCCTTAAACTGAGGACGGAAGTGCATCCGACGGAGCAGTAGGGACAGATGTTTTCCTGCTCTTCCATGAACCATACCCTGGAGCGGTATTTGTATGGCTTTGTTCCCAGCGCGCCCACGGGGCAGGCGTCAACGCACTGGCCGCAGAATTCGCAATCCAGGGTCTCTTCGAACGCGGGGCTCACCTTTGTCTTGAACCCGCGGCCGATCAGGTTTATGGCGCCAACGCCCTGGTGCTCCTTGCATATCCTCACGCATTTGCCGCAGAGGATGCACCTGCTTGTGTTCCTTTCTATCAAAGGCGCGGCCGTGCACTCCGGATCATGGTTTCTCTCGTCGCAAAACCTGCTGGCCGACGGCCCGTATTTGAAGGCCAGGTCCTGCAGATCGCATTCCCCGGCCTTGTCGCAGACAGGGCAGTCAAGGGGGTGATGTATCAGGAGCAGCTCAAGGACGGTCCTCCTGGCCTTCTCCAGCTTCGGGGTCTCCGTATGGACGACCATCCCGGCCTTGACGTGCGTGGAACAGGAGGCCAGGAGCTTCC
>JAKAGP010000337.1 GCA_021825785.1 Nitrospirota bacterium | reverse complement strand
CAAGCGGCGCGAAGGCACGCGGGCGCCTGCTGGAAAAAGGGGGTTATTGACATGAGATTTGTGATTATAATCGCGATTTTGGCGCTGTTCGGGTTCGTGATGGCGACCATGAACGCCAGCGAAATAGCAGGGGCGAGGCAGATTATCGACTCCAATGTTTCCTGTTCAAGCCTTTCCCAGGCCCAGTTGGAGCTTCTCGGCGACTATTACATGGAGCAGATGCACCCCGGCGACGCGCACGATGCGATGGAGAGGATGATGGGCGGGGAGGGCTCGGACAGCCTTCGCAGCGCGCACATCCAGATGGCGGAGGTCCTATACTGCGGCAGGGCCGACACCCCTGCCACATACGGGGGGATGATGGGGATGATGCCCATGATGGGCAGGTTCGCCAACCGCAACCCGCCGGCCTCAAGCGCCTACCGCGGCTACGGGATGATGGGAGGGTACGGAGGCATGATGGGCTACGGGGGCGGGACCGATTATTCCATCTGGCTTGCTGTCCTTGCGGTGGTTGTGCTTGCCCTGCTGGCAGCGATATGGATTTATTGGAGCGCGAAAGGAAGCCGGGCCTCCGCCTTCGAGATATTGAAGAGGCGCTATGCCAGCGGGGAGATAACGAAGAGGCAGTATGAGGAGATGAAAAAGGAATTCGGGGGCTGATGTCCATGGAAGAAGGCAAGAATATGTGGGTTTGGGTTATTGGCGGAATCGCATTGTTTGTGCTGCTCGGCGGCTTCGGGATTGGGGGCTATGGCATGATGGGCTTCGGGCCGGGCTTCGGTTTCATCTTCATGGCACTGTTCTGGGGGGCCCTGATTTGGCTGGCCGCCACGCAAATCAATTCATCACGGGCAGGCAATGAAAAAGACGATCCGATGGCCATACTGAAAAAAAGGTACGCGTCTGGGGAGATAACGAAGAAACAGTATGAAGAGATGAAAAAAGACCTGGCTTAGCGATGGGTGGGATAATGAAAAGCATCGCAGTCGTAATATCGTCCAACGAGCCGGAGAAAGCCTGGAACGCGTTTCGCTTCTCCAACCTCGCGCTGGGCAAGAAGGACGAAGTAAAGGTCTTTCTCATGAACAGCGGCGTGGAATGCCTCAAGGATGTAGGCAAGTTCGAGGTCAAGAAGCTCTCGGAGCAGTTCGAGCAGAACGGGGGCAAGCTCATGGCCTGCGGCACTTGCATCAAGAACCGCCATATGGGAGACGTGTGCGAAATATCGAATATGGAAACCTTCTATGGGCTGGTGATGGGCAGCGACAAGACGGTGTACTTCTGAATCAAACGTCCCGTTCGATCGCAATCTGCTCGCCACTGCATTCCCGCGATATATGGAGAGATTGCCGCGGAAATTGATGAGGTACGCAGAAATTGAATAGAAGCCCGTTCATCCCATTGTTGTAAAAACATAGGGACAAAAAGCAGGCCTACTTAATGGCATCCATTATTTCCTTCTTTATCCTCACGGAGTTAGTCTTTCCTGCCGATTCCTTCTCAAGCAATCCTCTAGCCACAAGGCGGTCTATCACCCGGTGCGCCTTCACCTTGCCGACCCCCTCAATCCGTGAGAGCTCTGCCTGAAGCGCTTCTCCTCCCCGGTCAACTATCTTCCCGACAATCTTGGATTCGGTCGGTTCAAGCATGGAAAGAAACGCCTTCTTCCGGTCAATCCTGCTTTCAGGCAGCACAATCCTGCGCTCAAAGTAAAGGTAGGATAGCCCGATTCCGAAAGCAAAGCCGAGGATGATAAGCGCAGGGAGATAGGTCAGCAATTCCGAGATATACTTGTCGCTGGGGCATGCGTCGGTGCAGGCAAGCGGCGCGTTGCGCATGAGCGTCTGCGGCACATACGCAACGATGAGCATGAACGCCGAAAAAGCCAAGAGCCCGATTAAGGTCTTTTTGTTGCCCTGAATCATGCAGAAAATACTGCCCCAATGGTATTAAACCTTGCGGCAGGCGCAAGGCAGCAAAGATTTTTCCAAAAACGAGGGTTTCAGTTTTGGAAACCAGTGTTTCATCAGTTATCATATATGGTTTCAACCTCCATCTATTATGAAAATGCCGGCATTGGCCGGCCGTGGAGGTTGGATAATGGAAGAACATATCAGGAACAACGATTCGGGGACGCACGGGCTGGCGCACGTCCCGCACGCCAACACGCGTCCGGGCGAGGCAGACAGCAACGCGATGTATGTGCTGCCGTTCGCGATAGTCATCGGGATGCTGGTACTGAGCATGTCGATATATTACTCTGCAGGAGGAATCACTTCTGCGATAGAAGCCAAGGATTTCAGCGCCAAGGTCAATTTCAACAGCCCGAACGCTGCCGCCGCGGTGGTCCCTTCACCTGCCGCCCCGTCAGCACCCGCTAGGGCAGCGCCTTCGGTGCCTTCCGCAGGTGGCTGTGGAAATCCCGCCCCTATCAAGAACACACCTGGCGAACCTGCCAAGCTCGACATAACCGGACGGCCCTTCAAGGGATCGGCCAACGCCAAGGTCACCATCGTCGAGTTCGCGGAGTTCCTCTGCCCTTACTGTAAGAAGGTCGAGCCCACAGTAAATCAGGTCGTCCAGAATTATCAGGACAAGGTGAAGTTCGTCTATATGAACTATAATATCCATGGCGCGCAAGCCCAGAAGGCCCTTGAAGGGGCGGAATGCGCGCTGGACCAGGGCCAGGACAAGTTCTGGGCCTACCATGGCGCGATGTATGCAAACCCGACAGGAGATGCGGCCGCCATCAAGACCATGGCCAGCACCATCGGCCTGGATACAACCAAGTTCAACACCTGTCTCGACACGGGAGCGAAAGCATCTGTGGTGAGCGCCCAGCAGGCGATGGGTTCGGCAGCAGGAGTGAGCGGGACCCCAACGTTCTTCATCAACGGCCAGCCCATCGTGGGAGCGCAGCCGTATGAGAACTTCAAGTCCCTCATCGACGCCGAGCTTGCGAAGTGAGGGGTTTCCCTCCTTCGTTTTTTTTCTTTTTTCGTTTTTCCCCATTCGGGGGCAGGGAGATGAATTATGATTCCGTGTATTATCGCGCTCATCGTGTTCGCCGTGATGTCCATATTCTCGGCCGGGCACAGAAAACTCGCCTTGGAGGCCTTCCGCTGCGTGCTGCGCAAGGCGACGCTTAGGCCCTGCGAAACGGGCATGGACGAGCGCATGAGGGCCGAGGCCGTGGCGCACGTCCTGAGGTATTCCCCGCACGCCGCCCGTGTAGTGAACCGCCACTTTGAGGCCGTCTCCGCAATCTTCTTCATCATTAGCATGGCCAGCTTCGCATACAGCGCGCTCAGCGTTTACAACTTCTACTATTACGGAAACTGCGCGGTGCCAACC
>JAKAGP010000008.1 GCA_021825785.1 Nitrospirota bacterium | reverse complement strand
ATCACTGGTTATTGTAACCTTATAGGTTACAAATGTCAATCTCTCTCATGAGGACTGTTAAGAGCCGGCCGGATCGGGGAAAATCCCAGGCGCGGGTCCGCCGCAACGACGGGCGGCGTACACTTCCGGACGACGAGCGGGCCCTATAGGGGCCAAGACCCCGCTCACGCCCCGTCTGGGCGGGACTATATCGCGGGCCCCAAACAGCCGGGCCCTAGCTCGATGGTCCGCGCCAGATACGGCATCGGTCCAAGGCAGATGTCTCCCCTGCTACTTTGACCATTTTTTATTATTGAGAATGGCTTTCGTCCCCCAAGTTCTATAAACACCGGCTTTAAAAAGCGTCGAAGGGAAAATTGTTTTGGCAAATATATCTGCGGATCTTATTTAATAAAAGGCAGCGAGAGGGGAGATGTTAATTCACAATAAGGGGTTATTTAAATGTCATAATGCATACGAATCATTCATCGATTTTTTGGGTAATTCCAACCCATACTTTACAGATCTCTTCTGCAGCGGCCTGACGACCAGAAAAAAGAAGCGTGAGAATACTCCGATTGTTACGAGCATATCCGCTCGCGTTTTACCTCTTGACATGATTATTTATCATTTAGTATTATTTGCTATTATTTGTTAAGGAGAAATGGGAATGGCAGAATGGTATGACGTCGAAACGACGGCAAAGTATCTGGGTATAAGCCAGAGCAATTTATATTCGCTAGCACAAGACGGAAGAATTCCCGCAAATCGGATAGGCAAGGTTTGGCGGTTCAATAAAGATGATCTCGATAAATGGGTCAAGGCGAATAAACCTTTCAATGAATTCTTTGTAAGTGTGCAAGCGGATACAGATGGTAATCCACTCCTCAGGGACCCACAAAAAGAAGCTCATGGTGCCGCTCTAGATTTCTTTTCAAGTCCACAAAATAAACAAGCAATCGTTCTCTTGCCCGTTGGTTGCGGTAAGTCCGGCCTCATCTCGATTCTTCCCTTCGGCATAGCACAAGGGCGCATCCTGGTAATTGCGCCCAACGTGACCATTCGAACAGAACTGTTCGATGCTCTTAACGTCTCTAACCGCCGAAAATGTTTTTGGCGTAAGACTAATGTCATTTCAGAAGACGTCATGGCAGCGGGTCCGTATGTTGCACTTCTCGATGGCAAAGACGCCAATATTCATGATTGCGACCGCTCCCATATTGTGCTTACAAATATACAGCAACTTGCTAGCAGGGCTGATAGATGGCTTTCAGCTTTTCCCGATAATTTTTTTGATATGATTCTTGTCGATGAAGGACATCATAGCGCGGCTCCGAGCTGGAAAAAGGTTTTCAATAAATTTCCAAACGCAAAAGTGATAAACCTCACTGCTACGCCATTCAGAAGCGATCGCAAACAAATCGATGGGGAACTCATATATCGTTATTCTTTCAAACGGGCGATGCTGAAAGGATATATAAAAAAATTGCAGGCAATTTATGTTGCCCCAGACGAGTTGTACTTTACTTATAAGGGTAAAGAGCTCCATTTGACTTTGGATGAAGTCCTACAGTTAAAAGAGGAAGATTGGTTTAGCCGAGGGGTCGCGCTATCAATGGAATGTAATCGCAATATAGTTGACGCGAGCTTAGACCGTCTGGAAAAACTCAGGGAATCAGGCACACAACATCAATTAATAGCTGTTGCATGTTCAATAGCACATGCGAAGGCTATACGATCTCTTTATGCTGAAAGAGGGTATGGGGCAGAAATCATCAGCAGCGAAATGACAACCGAAAAACAAGACGAAGTGTTACAGAAACTCAAATCCGGTCTTTTGGATTGCATCATCCAAGTCCAAATGCTGGGAGAAGGTTTTGATCATCCTCATCTAAGCGTTGCAGCTATTTTCAGGCCTTTTCGATCGCTGGCTCCATATATACAGTTCATCGGCAGAATCATGAGAGTTATCGTTCAAAGCGACCCACGTCATCCCGATAATTATGGTTATGTAGTTACACATGTCGGCTTGAATACGGATCGCTTATTAGAAGATTTCAAGGATATGGAAAGGGAGGATAAGGAATTTTTTGAAAATCTCATTTCAGGAGATGAACCCGAACCGCCTGAAGAAGTCTTATCTGGAGACGCTCGCAAGAAATTATCCGAAGATATGGTTGTTCAGCGGGAAATCATTTCCAACTTTTTTGAAGAAGATTTTATCGATCCCGATGACGAAGTCCTTATTGCAGAATTAAAAGCTCAGGCTGAGGCTCTTGGTTTTGATGCGGCAACTCTCGATGCCTATATCAGAGGGCATGCGGCCGGAAAGCGGCGTGCCGTAGACGCTGCTTCACCTTTTCCAGTCCAGCCACAAAAGGAAAGAATTGAGGCAAAAAAACGCCTTGATGAGGAAGTGAAAAGGACGGCAAAACTACTACTGAATAGGCTTGAGATATCTATAGCGGGACGGGACTTACCGTTCAAATTGGCTCCTGGAACCTCCGGGACCAATTTTACTGCCGCTGTCCAGCTCATTAATCGTGAAATTAATAAACGACTTGAAATAGAACCCGGCAAACGGAACACTTTAAAAACTGCCGATTACCAGCGCGGGATCCAAGAACTGAAAGATGTTCTTGATTACTTTACCAGACTTTTTCAAAAAAGAAAGGCGGAGGAAAATGAAAAAAGGTAAAACGCCGTCTCTAATTGGTAGCGGTGCTGGTGCCGTTCATTTTGTACAAGCTGGCAAAAAACGCCCTTGTCATCGCTGTGATGGCTCCATTGAGAAGGACACTCATTGTATCGAAGTCCGCAAACCTGGTACTATGGGCAGAGGGAAGACATATTGCCCAAACTGTTTTAAAGAAATTCTTTCTCAGACAAAGACTGACCTCGCGAAAATAGACAGACAATTTTCAGAGTTCAAAACGGCTTCATTAGGCCCGAGTTCTTAAAAAGTCCCAGAAGGAATCTGACCTCTCGCGCCTTTGCTTCTTATCATAGTCCGAAGAGAATCTCGTTTTATCTACTAGGCTTACTTTCTGATTAAAAGAGCTGTTATTGCTTCCACGCTGAGCCCATCTGATAACCAAATAGGCACGCCTTGTATGTAACCAGTTGAATTATTAGAAGAAATAAGCCAGTGTTATGATACAGGGGGCAAGGGAAAAGAATCGTTATCAAGAGTAATTGCTCATTGCTATCCTCGAATGAGGCTGTTATAATGATGCAAAATACTGCGGAGTGATGCATATTATGGTGACAAGCACTCAAAAAAATGTAAAGAAGGAAACCGTGCGAATCACTGCGACCCTGTCCTCGGATCAGTACGAACTCCTGACTAGCATGGCTAAAAAGAGCAAGGTCAGCGTGGCGTGGTGCATCCGAAGGGCGGTGGAGAAGCTGATTGAGGAAAGGGAGGGGTCGATGTTGCCCTTCGAACGTGACGCAAAGAGGTACTGATGGACAATCTAACGCCCGAGCAAAGAAGCGCTCAGATGGCGAAAGTGCGTTCCCGCGACACGAAGCCGGAGATGTTAGTACGGAAGCTCGTCCATGGCATGGGATTTCGATACAGGCTTCATCGAAGAGAACTGCCAGGCAAGCCGGACCTAGTTTTCGCTTCCCGTCGGAAGATTATTTTCGTAAACGGGTGTTTCTGGCATGGACACGACTGTTCTTTGGGGCGCATACCGAAATCGAGGGTGGATTTCTGGACGGGCAAGATCACTTCCAATCGATCCAGGGACGAGGCGAATCTAAAAAGGCTCCGTGATCTCGGGTGGAAATCGCTCGTGGTCTGGGAGTGCCAATTGCGGAGAATCGATCAGGTCGCGGGCAGGATAAGGAGATTTCTGGGGGTGGCATATGCCGATGGAAGTGCCGTGCAAGGACGTGGCGCGAAGCAACGATACGCTTGGAAATCGGCCAAGGGCGAGAGTTCATAGAAGACCGAGACATTCGGTCGTCTCCTTCTTCGCGGGGTGCGGAGGGCTTGACTTAGGTTTTTTGGGTGGCTTCGAATACATGGGGTCTAGGTTGAACCCTCTCCCGTTCGACATCGTCGTCGCATATGACAGCGACGAAAAGTGCGTGTCTACCTACAACGCGAACATCGCACGCCATGCGGAGGTGAGGGATTTGGCGGTCTCGTCGGCGTCGGACATGCCAGGAGCCGATCTGCTGGTCGGGGGATTCCCGTGTCAAGATTTTTCGTCCTGCGGTCCGAAGGCGGGGCTGAAGTCTAACAGGGGCAGGCTGTATCAGACGCTGGTCAAATACATGACTTCCCACAGGCCTAAAGTCGTTGTCGCCGAGAACGTGCCCCATCTCGCTAGGATGGGGGGCGGTTCGGTTCTCGACACCATAGTTAAGGACCTCGAAGGGGCGGGATACCGCTTCGAGGTGTGGAACCTGAGCGCTCCCGACTACGGAGTCCCGCAGAAACGGTCGAGACTCTTTTTCATCGGCGTGCGGGACGATCTTTCTGGAAAGCCCGTCAAGCCGCAACCGACCCACGCGACGGCGCACCGGAGCATCGATTGGGCAATCGCCAACCTGGAGGAGGTCACCGACGAAACGGTCTCGAACCAGAGCCAATATTTCAGGGC
This sequence comes from Nitrospirota bacterium, assembly GCA_021825785.1. The sequence continues at coordinate 9,620 of JAKAGP010000008.1, read as the reverse complement.
CAGCAGGGCCAAGAAGGGCAACGGGCAGGGAGACGAGACTAGCAGGGCAGGTCGGCCTTCGTACACCGTGAGGGCGAACGCCAAGTCCCGCATACAGTTCCACTATGCTCTGCCTCGGCGCCTCACTGTCCGCGAATGCGCCCGTCTTCAGACTTTCCCCGACAGCTTCGCGTTCCAGTTTTCCGCGACTACGAATGTTATGCAGATAGGCAATGCTGTCCCCCCGCTCCTTGCATACCACGTCGCTAAATCAATAGCCGCATTCATGAACAGGATAGTGGACGGGAGATGATAAAAACCATCGACATAACTCCTAACCCGCGGATACTGAGGACTCTCGGGGAGATACCTTTCCAGCCGTGGCAGTGCCTCGCTGAGCTTATCGATAATTCCGTTGACGCCTTCTCGGAAACCGTCAGGGCTGGCACTTCCTTGCCAGACAAGAGGGTTTCCGTCTCCTGGTCCAGCGAGGCGGTCGCATCCGGCTCGCGGACCGTCGAGGTAGTCGATACCGGCCCCGGGATGGTCCTTGAACAGCTCCAGAACGCCGCGCGGGCGGGTTACTCCAGCAACGACCCTGTCAGCAACCTTGGGCTCTTTGGCATGGGTTTCAATATATCGACGGCGAGGCTTGGCGAGAGCACGCGCCTTCTTTCCGCTACGCCGGAAAGCTCGGAATGGACAGGCATCGAGATCGATTTCGCAGCGCTCATCGGCACGAAAAGCTACGCTGCGAAAGTCGTGTCGGAACCGAAGCGCGACCCGTCCGAACACGGGACGAAGGTAGTCGTATCAAAGCTGAAGGGCGAGACGTATGCGCATCTCAGGGATCAGGAAGCGATCATCCGCCGGCAACTGGAGAATATATACTCGCCGCTCCTCGCGGAAATCGAGGTGGAGATTTTCATACAGGGGAAGAAGCTCTCCCGCAGGAGCCATTGCGTGTGGGGAAGTTCACGGTACGTGTCTCGCGACGGACGCACTATCCCCGCAGTGATCCAAATCAACCGCGATCTCGGAAGCGCCCTCTTCGATGTCGAGCGCAACACGTACCTCTCCCGCGACGAGCAGGAAACGGCCCGTGAAAAATTCGGGTCCGAGGGGCGGTATCCGGCGAACATCATCGAGCGCCAGAAAAGGTTAAGGGGCTGGGTCGGAATTCAGCGATATGCGGATCCCAACGATTTCGGCATAGACTTCATCCGCAACGGCAGAAAAATCCTCATAAGCAACAAGATGCTCTTTTCCTACGAAAACCCGCTGACGGGAGCGGCGAAACTGGAATACCCCGTCGAACTCGGAACGACCGTAGGCGGGCGCATCGTGGGCGAGGTTCACATAGATTATCTACTGCCGACATACCAGAAGAACGACTTCGACAGGACCGACCCGTCCTGGGCCGAAACGGTGGAGGCCCTGCGTGGCGTCGGTCCGATTCTTCCGCAGGACCGGAAGGCGATGGGATACAGCGACCCGAACACTTCCCCAATCGGACTCCTCGCGAACGCATACCGCAGGCCGGACCCTGGAACGAAATGCCTTTACGTGGACCGATCCGTTGCCAAGGAATTCGCAGAGCGGTTTCGTCGCGGAGACCCGGACTACGCATCCGACGACAGGTGGTGGCAGGCGGCACAGGAAGCCGACCGTCTGAACGCTACGCGCGGCGCTGGAACCGCCGCAGTCGTGGATGCGGGAACCGAGGCGTCCGACAATCCCGACGACTATGGTCCCGAAACTCCCGTGACATCGGCTCCGGCAGCCTCCGCGATAGTCGTCGCTCCAGTTCCGGCCAGTTCGACCCTGGATGCGCTGATGCAGAAGTCTCGGGAAATGAGTTCGTGGTCGGGAGCATACTCCTATCAAACGGCTCGTCCTTTCCAGGTCAAGGTTTGGGAGCTCAGGGAAGGCTCTATCCAGAAAAACGGCGACTTCGTCCCCTGCGCATTCTTCCAAGACGGTGTGGACTGCGATTTTGTCTACAACCCACGCCATCAGTTGCTGGCCCAGTTTCCGGTCGAGCCGAGGCAACTTCTCACAGTCTACCTAGCCGAGAAATTCAAGGCGCGCGATGGTCTGAGCGACATCGGAGCAGTCTTTTCCTCAATAGTCCAGGGCAGGTTACAGGACCTCCGTGTTGACAAGAGCGCTCTTCAGGAGAAGGCTGCGGGCATATTCGATCGGCTCCGCGAAAAGCTGATGGAGAAGCTTGTGGACAAGAAGGCCCAAGTATTGGAATGCGTTCACGAATCTAGCGGAGAAGTGGAGGAAACCGTCCTGTCGATGCTGTCGGACGGTTCTCTTGTCTTGAAATTCCAGAACAGGGAGGACGGCGGCTTCGAGGCTCTCCGGCACGTGCCGTTCAGGACGCTTTTCCGACTTGTGGACAGGTTCCCAGAGGACTTATTCGACGGCAAGGTGTTCGTGGCGCCGTATGCGTCGTTGACCTTGGGAGACCAGCAAGCGACCGAAAGAGCCCGGAGCGAATCCAAGGATAGGATCATATCGTTTCTAAAGGATGCGCTGTGGGTCGGCCAGTCGGGAACCGCATCCCTCGCGCGCGGGAAAGAAGAGCTGTCTCGCTGTTCGCACAGCATCAATTTCCTAGCGCTGGAAATCGTCGAGTGAGTTTCCTCACCAACGACCTGCTAAAAGGGACCGACTGGCGAGCCCTTGAGCGGGCCGTCGCTAGGCTGATGTCCCACTGTGGCTGGCGCGACGTCGCCATCATTGGACGTTCGGGAGACATGGGAGCGGATATCGTCGGCGTCCGGGATCGGGAAGGATCGCCAAGAAGCTGGGTCGTGCAGGTCAAGGCTGTCGCTGGTGGTAATTATGTCGGCAAGGCGGGCTTGGACGAGGTGATGCAGGCGCAGTCCGTTTACATGGCACATGTCGCTGCCCTCGCTTCCAACGGAGATTTTTCGCCGTCGGTTCACAAGCGGAAGCAAGCGCTGGAACGGGCGGGGTTCGAAGTGAAGTTGTGGAACGGCAAATTCCTCGTCGAGCTTCTAGCAAAATGGCCCGAAATGCACTCGGCGACTCGACCCTTGCGGGAATATCAGTCCAAGATCGTGGATAGGACAATCGAAATATTCGATGCCGGCGGGCGAAGGGCGCAGTATGTGGTCGCGACCGGACTCGGGAAGACTGTCATCGCCGGGGAGATAGTGAAAAGGCTTTGGGGCAGGGGATGCAGGAAAATCCTTGTCCTCTGCCACGCCCAGGACCTCGCTTTACAGCTCGAACAGGGATTCTGGCCACAACTCCCCAAATCGGTGCCAACGCGGTATTTCTTCGACGGGATGCCGCCGCTGATATACGAAGGAGCGAACTTCGGCCTATACCAGAGCCTCACCGGCTACCTGAGCGGGATAGAACCCGGCAGTTTCGACGTGGTAGTGGTCGATGAGGCCCATCACGCGCTGTCCCACGGGTTCCGGGCCTGTGTGGACCACTTGGCTCCGAAGTTCCTGATCGGCATGACTGCGACCCCGTGGCGCGGCGATGGCAAATCTATAGACGAGCTTTTCGGAGAACCCATCGCGCGAGTATCCCTCGTGGACGGCATGGCGATGGGGTTTCTCGCACGGGTGGACTACCGGCTCTACTGCGACAACATCGACTGGGAGGTGTTACCGTCGATTTCGAGGGAAAGGTTAACCATAAGGGATTTGAATAAGCGCCTGTTCCTACCGCAGCGCGATGAGGCGGTGATGTCGGAGATATCGCGCATCGCCTCGACAATCCGCAACCCCAGAATGGCCATCTTTTCCCCTTCCATCGAGCACGCTGGGAGATTCGCGGCGATGCTTAGCGCCAAGGGAACCCCCTGCGAGTCGTTGTCCATAAGCGATCGCGTCGAGCGCAGGAAGCGTCTTCTCGCATTCGCGGGCGGAAAACTTGTCGCCGTGACGGCCGTCGATGTTATGAACGAGGGCATCGACATTCCCGATGTCAACATCCTTGTTTTTCTCAGGGCTACTCATTCGCGTCGCATCTTCGTCCAGCAGCTCGGAAGAGGCCTTCGCTTAGCCCCCGACAAGGAGAAGGTGGTCGTGCTGGATTTCGTCTCCGATGTGCGTCGGATGGCTGAGGTAGTGGAACTCGACCACGAGGCGAGGAGGCGGGGCAGAGAGAAGGAATACGTTTTCCTCAAGGACGGTGTGGTGAGCTTTTCCGATCCTTCAGGAGAAAGGTTCATTGAAGCATGGCTTGCGGATGTCGCCGACCTGAGCGACGCTGGTGACACTGAAAAACTGAAGTTCCCGGAGGGTTTCAATGGCTAAGCAACTGCCTGCGGCGGTCCGGCAGGCTATCAAGGAGGCTGTTTATCGCAAAGCCGACGAGTTCGGCTACACTCACAAGAGCCGGGTAGACAGCGGCTTATTTATGGAGAACCTTGTGAAGGACAAGGATGTCGGCAAAGTTTTGGCGGATTACATGCCCAAGGCGGATATCAAGACATACATAAAGGATGCGGTCTTGAACAGGTATTCGAAAGATAAGAAGAGCAGAATCCTGCCATCGGACCCCGAGGGCGTATGTGACATCGCCAGGGAGGCGATCCAGCAGGAAGCGTCTGTAATTGACAGGCTGGGTTCCGTGTTCCTGTTAAGGCTGGACGACAATGATCTCCTGCTGGTCTCGCAGGGAACGCTGCTCAAATGGGAAACGGCTTTGCGAAAAGCTCTTGAATTCGTGGCGAAGGCTCCGGGGCTTCCTCCCGATGATGTTAAACTACACATTCTACTTAATATCGCCGTTCTTGGGAGGCCTCTTACTCAGGCGGACCGGGATCACCTGACTGCTGCGCTGAAATTTGTCGGGGTGAAACTCCACTTCTCTGATCACTGAGCGTCGCGAAGCGCTATTTAGCGGCCCCTTACTGTCCTTTGCGCATTGAATCCAGAAATGCGAGCACATTCATTTTCTACCTCGCGATATAAATATGCTGTTCCAAGGCGCTCTGAAATATTTCCTGGAGTTTCTCCAGGCATTTAGCAGGCCGTTGAAAAACGCCTTTTTTCAGCAAACATTCCTTCATTTTGGGATGTCCAATTGTTATTCCTGCATCCGATATCATTAATCTTGAAGTCTTTCGACCTTTTTTCATCTGATATTTTGATCTGTTTTTCGCCTTTTACCGCATTCATGCCGTGCCAACCCCAAGATTTCTCATTCTTACCAGATTGTATGCCGCCGCTGCGAAGGTGAAGTGCCATGAGACTTTCGTTCGCCCCCGGTATTTGATCTTCCTGAGATTGCCGACCGTCTTCATCCAGCCAAATATTTCCTCGATCCGCTTTCTGTATTTCTGGCTGATTGCATATCCTTCGTGCCGGGTTGTTCTTTGGTCTATTGCTGAAGAGCGGTTCTTATCATTCTGCGCTACGTGCGGCGTGGCGTTGAACTCCCTTATCGCCTCTACAAAGCCGTTCGTGTCATAGTTCTTGTCGCCAGCGATAGTTATCCGGTGCGAGCCAGGAATATTTTCCACCATATTTTCTGCCGCTTCACGTTCCGCTGTCCCGGTTGCAAGTGTAAGCTCGGTATCAACGATAAGGCCATTTCTGTTTTCCATCAGCACATGACCCATGTAAGAGAGCTTGGCTTCCTTCCCTTTGCCCTTCTTAAATAACCTGCTGTCAGGATCGGTCGTGGATTCATGGGTCTCGTTAGAGCGTTTCTCTCCATGGAAATCCACCTCATCATTACGGCCACTCCCGGCAGGCGGCCCCTGTTTATCTCTCTCCTGGAAACTCTTGATGGATGCCCAGGCCTCTATCAGAGTCCCATCAACTGAAAAATGCTCGCTCGAAAGCAATCCGGCTTTCCCTGCCTGCTCCTGTATTTTTTCCAGGAACGCCTTCGCTATATCCGAGTTTATGAACCGGTCCTGGTTCTGGGAGAACGTTGAATGGTCCCATACCCTATCATCTATCGCTAATCCAACAAACCACTTGAAGAGGATGTTGTATCCCAACTGCTCCATGAGCATCCGCACGCTCTTGACCGAGTACAGCGTCTGCAGCAGCAACGCCTTCATTAATTTCTCAGGAGCTATCGACGGTCTCCCTGTATGGGAATACATCTTCTCAAATGAGGATGATAATTGCTGCAGGGCCTCTTCGGCCATCTTGCGTATCGGCCGCAGGGGATGATCGGTCGGCACCACGGATTCCGCTGATAAATAACAAAACATTCCTTCCATTTTTTTGTCGCCGCCGCGCATATTATCTTCCTCCTCGTTTCGGTATCTGTTGAGGCTGAAAATAATATGCACTATTTATGCCACTTCGGGAGACTTTTTCAACAACCTGTTAGAAAAGAAACAGGCTGGCCAGTTTGATGGGAAGTCAAAATGCCAATGCACATGTACGATAACAACCAAACCTTCTCGTTTTTTGAGCCATTCCAGTTATGACGAGGCTTCCTATTCCTTATTCAACCCGTTTGAAAAGCACGAAGTATAAATTTGTAGTATTTCGTATCGCCGCTAGCAAATTGAACACTGTTCCAAAGACAATTAAGGAGAGAACGATGGCATTCTCGATAAATTGCATCATGAAAAATGAAAACAAGGCAGCCGCAAGCATAATTATCCCGACAACTGCCGAAAAGACCAAATTAATAAACACGAACCTGAAATAGCTAATCTCTTTTCCCCGTATTTCGCGATCACTTTTTTTATTCAAAATTCCATTTTTTTCTATGTCAATAGATGCGAATATCGCAATAGCGGCAATAGTGAAACCAACAAGTATGGCAAAAACATTCGTTATTAGTGAAAGAAAAGTTTTCAAAAAATCGTCAGTAGCATATTTTTTGCCAAATATGTAAGCAGCCAATGCGGCTATTATGGGAGGTATCCATTCAAAGGCAAATTCTTTTTTATTAAGAATGCTGAAATAATCGAGTATTGAAAAAACAAAATCAGTATAACAATATTTCCCTAACTTCATTCGAGCATCGCCCTGATCATGTTTCTAATCTTGGGGGTTATAGAGCTAGTTGTGACCTGTCCATTAGCATCCAACTCTACCTCAATATATTCCGCTTCAACCAAACGGTCAGTATCCAAGAGCAGAAAATCATTCTCATCGGATTTGCCTAGTACTCGCATCCTTCTAATAGTTTTTGTTTGCTGTGCAGCAAACGCCTTATAAAGACCTTCTAAGGCTTTCTTTTTGATTGATTTCCCCTTTTTCGCCTTGATAGTTAGTTCTATTTCCTCTCGTGTTTCGCTTGAAATTACTGCATCGCTCAAAAAAGTATCAGTAAGGAGGTCAGATGTCGTATAGATTTCGGCGGCAAAAATTCTCGGCATTTCTCTGAGTTTAGACAAAAAATTCTGGGATACGATGATGTCATATTCAATTTGCTGGCCCGTGCCTTTTAATTGGCGCATGTTATTATTTAAGTAGTTGACGAATCTTCCTGCTGTCATGCCGCCCTGCTTTTTTTCTAATAATAAATATGCTTCCAGATCGCCAAGACCCAAAGCAAAATGGGTTTTTTCTTGTTCGCCTTCGGTTATCTCCTTAGGATTATCTCTTTCCGCTAATGTTTCTGCATTAATGAGAGGAGGACGATGATGATGTTTTGCGGACACAAAAAAGCCTATTCCATAATTGCTGACAAAGTTGATTTGGTGGAGATAGTGAATGCGGTTGGTAGATGTATCCTCTATTTTTCTATCCAGTTCGGATTTAGACATGATATATTCCAAAGTCTCTTTAATGATTCCCGCAGGTAAGCGGTCTTGTTTTTTGTTCCCAAGTACCTTTAAAATGTACCGATCAATTTTTCTTCTCTTCGCGCTCACGCCCGTTCCCCCCTCTTGAAAAAATTTATATATTACATCAAATCGGCATTGCGAGTGTCAATTTAAAACTAAACAGGGGAGAACGGCACTGTTGCCGTTCTCCCCTTTGCCTACCCCCCACGAAATCCAGCACGTCGACCGGATTTGCTGGGGTCATTCCAAGGACGAGCTTCATAAACTCATCCTCGGAGAGTAAAAAAGTTCTGCCGTTGATCCTGACTCTGACGTACATATTCTCCTCCTTGAGAAAGTGATTTTCCCTGCGATGCAGGGGCCGGCTGAATGCTCGGTTTCTCAAGCACTCGGCCGGCCCCTGCCGGAGGAGATGGAGGAGAGAGAGGGAAGTCGCCTTCCCTCTCCGAAATCCGCTTAAAACTCTGTGGACCGCATCATGAGGGCGACGGTATTTCCCGTTTCCGGGTTTGCGAACCGCCTCTCCACGATGAAACCCTCGCACCTGAAAAGCGTCAGGCTTCCCTCGTTGTCCTCTCTTACCGTGCAGCAGGCAAGAGGGGTCTTGACCCTTTCAAGGGCCTTTTCCACAAGGAAAGCACCAATGCCTGTCCGCCTGAACTCCGGCTTTACGTAGAGGTGCCGGAGTTCGCTCAGGTACCAGCTCCTCCACAGCAGTCCCACGATCCCCTTGATAACGCCATCCTCCACGGCCATGTAGTAGCGGCCCTGGATGACGGCCCCGGGATTATGGGCGAAGAGAAGCTCTCGGACGGCGGCACAGTCCTCGTCCCGAACCTTTTTAAACTCCGTCGACATTCCGTCGCCTCCTTTCGCCCTGGAGGGCAGCCAGGTAGTCCTTGCAATCACTATAGAGCGGGTCATTCCGCGGCTTCTGGTCCATCTCAAGCCCGGCGTTGAATATGGCGTCGGTAATCTCCGTATCGGAGAGGTCCCTTACGCCGTAGAGGTCGTCGTCATTTCCGGCGGCCCCGCCTTCACCCCAGTACTCGTCCCAGAATCCGCCTTGGCTTCCCCGATCAAAATAGTCCATACCGCCATGCGAAAAGTAGCGCGACGGACTCGCCACGGATCTGCTCGTTTTCGCCCTGTGTTCGAGGTCCTTGACCGCCTCGACCTCGTACTTCGGGCTCGTGTCCGCAGCCATGCGGTAGAGCCTGTAGGGCGTTGCCTCGAAATAGGTGACCTTGCCGATATCCAGGCCCGGGCAGGCCCATTCCCATGCCTTCGTGAACACCTCCTTGGTGGAGGCTATGACCCTCCCCATCCGGTGCTCTCGGGCGTCGAAAACGGAAAGGGGCCTCTCGTCGTTTCTCCAGAAGAAGATCTCGCCCTCCGTCATGTAGGCGAAGGCGAAATCCCCCTTGTCGGAGATGAAGTCCGTGACCTTCTCTATGGCGGTGACGACGTCCTCGCCCCGGTTCTGGAGCCTTGCCACGCATCTCCAGAACGTCTCGCTGTCCACGGCCGCAGGCCTCACGCCGAACTCCTGGGCAAGCTCCTTTGTCTTGCCTATCACCCCGTTATGGATGCCGAAGTGCCATTTGTCATGCACCCGGACGCCAAAGGGATGGGAGTTTCTGTCCGACTGCTTTCCCGCGGTCTTGAACCTCACGTGCCCCAGGGCGTAGCGGTACTTCTTTTCCCAGAGGAAGTTGGCATGGCCCTGGAGAAGAAAGGTCCTGGCCCTTACGCCCTTCTTGCGGACCAGGTTGTTTCCGCTTAAGGTTTTTATCGCTATCCCTGTGCCGTGGGGATTGCTCTTTTCCTCGGCCAGCAATAACCCTTGAATCAGGGCGGTCACGCTGGCGTTGGAGCT
>JAKAGP010000336.1 GCA_021825785.1 Nitrospirota bacterium | reverse complement strand
TGCCGATGCGATGAAGGTCTATGGCCTGGTGCAACGTTTTGGCGTGGGGATCGGTATTGCACAGAAAGAATTGACAAAAAACGGCAACCCTCCTGCGGTATTTGAGGTACAACCTACAGTCATACTGTGACCGGTAAGGAAAAGATCATGACGACGCCGGTCATCACATTCTTTAATAACAAGGGAGGGGTAGGCAAGACATCACTGGTATATCATCTTTCATGGATGTTCGCGGAGCAAGGCAAAAGGGTGGTGGCGGTAGACCTCGACCCTCAGGCCAACCTGACAGCCGCGTTTCTGGATGAAGACCAATTGGAGGCGATATGGGATGATGAAAAACCTCCGAACACAATCTTCCGCGCGGTGCGGCCATTGACAGGTGTCGGGGATATCCTTGAACCGGCTTTGCAACATATCCCTTCCATGGATGAAGATACGGGTCTTTTTTTACTGCCAGGCGATGTAGACCTGTCAGGTTTTGAAGAGACCCTTGCAGAGGCATGGCCCGCCAGCATGGGAGACGCCAACCTTTATCGCCCTTTCAGGATACTGACCGCGTTCTGGCAGGTGATGCAAATGGCGGCAAAACAGGCAAAGGCTGATGTGCTGATGGTTGATGCGGGGCCCAATCTGGGGGCGATCAACAGGTCGGTGCTTATAGCAACCGACTATGTGGTCATTCCACTTGGCGCGGACCTCTTTTCCTTGCAGGGGTTGAAAAATCTGGGTCCGACACTTCGCAACTGGAGAGGTCTTTGGAAAAAACGGCTGGATAACTGGAAAAAACCGGATTTTCCCCTTCCGGAAGGGAAAATGACGCCCATCGGTTATCTCTGCCAGCAGTATAGCGTCAGGTTGAGCCGGCCGGTCAAGGCCTATGACAAATGGGTGCACCGCATACCAGGGGTTTACCGGGAGGGCGTGCTGAACGAACAGTCTAAGGATATGAAACCGGAAGACGACCCTTATTGTCTTGCAACCATCAAACACTACCGCAGTCTGATCCCGATGGCCCAGGAACACAGAAAACCTGTGTTCAGGCTTACTCCGGCTGATGGCGCCATCGGCAGTCATGCCAGGGCGGTTCAGGAGGCATACGAAGATTTTAAAAAATTAGCGCAAAAGATCGCCGAGAAAACCGGATTATGGCCAGGCTAACCGGACAGGAAAGACAGGAGATCATAAAGTGGTCAAGGTGGTGGACATCTCCGGCAACGACATGATGACGATTGTAGAAATCAATGTGGGAGGGAGGGTATGAAAAAAGAGGAAATCATCCGTTCCTTGCACCACTTCAAGGAATTGAACAAGGAAAGATACCAGATTATCAAGCTTGGATTTTTCGGCTCCGCAGCCAGAGGCAGTCTGACCGAAGGCAGCGATATCGATGTAGTGGTTGAGCTCACTGTGCCGGATATGTTCATGCTCATCGGCATCAAACAGGATCTGGAAGAACGGCTGCACTGCCCCGTGGATATTGTCAGATATCGGGACAAGATGAACGCCTTTCTTAAGCGCAGAATCGATCAGGAGGCCGTATATGTATGATAAGGCCCTCGCGCTGGAAATTCTGCAACGGCTTCATCAGACGACCGTGACCATCTTACAGCGGTTCGAACCGGTAAAATCCGTGGAAGATTTCACGGGCTCCCCTGCAGGGATGGAAAAACTCGACAGTATCTGCATGTTATTGATCGTCATCGGGGAGGGCCTGAAAAATTTGGACAAGATCACCAGCGGGACTTTGCTGCCGCGATATCCTCAGATCGATTGGAAAAAAGCAAAAGGATTACGGGATATTATCAGCCATCAATATTTTGATGTCGATGCCGAAGAGATTTATCATATATGCACAACGCATATTGTGTCCATGCGAAAGACAATCCACCAAATCATTGAAGAATTGTCCTGATGGCCCTACATCCCGAGTTCCAGTCTTCTCCACATGCCGTCCTCGACCCGGCCATATGATGGTTTCCGGCGGATGAGGCATTGCGAGCATCGAGCAAGGATTGGAGTATGTTGTTTATTTGAGGCAGAGCATTCAAGCGGAGAATAGTGATTATGGACACTATAAAAACCAACTGGCAAACTGTCGCACCTATTTATCAGAATTATCGGTGCCTACTGGAAGACATCGATACACCGATTTTCTTTTCCCAAAATGGAAATATATCTCTCTCTATGAGAGAGTTGCCGCAGTGGGTCAAGCAGCAGGCCGAGATTGATAAGAACTTTTTAAGCTGCCTTAGCCTATCACTACGCGACCACCTAAAAGGGGCTAAATACGCATTTGTTGTTGAATATATGGCGGATGCGATGGGTGCACCAGATCCGGATCGGAAGGATCCATCGCCTAGAACTATTCAGGAGGCCATGATAGATAAGATTCAAGATGCCCAATTTGTGCTTTGGCTAGCCAACCCAAGCGTTCTGAATTTTTTTATGATCTTACATGGCCATGAATCGAGTGATGGAAAATGGCGCTGGAGAGGGTTAGGGGAATGGTCAGCACCATGGTTGCTATTGCCAGAGCACTCCAGAAAACTTGACGAAAAAGATTTCGAAAAAGCCGTTTCCCTGTATAAACACCTGGAATCAGAAGATGCAAATTGGCTTCGAACGGCAAAGCGGGCTGTTATGAAAGGGCTTGCCGAACGAGACTGGATAAGTAGGTATCTTATGCTATGGCTCGCAGTAGAAAGTCTTTTTGGCCCAGAGAATCCTGGGGAAACGACCTTCAGGCTTTCCCAACGGGTGGCCCTTTTCCTAGATGGAAGGTCGGAGGAAGCCAAAAATCTGTTTAAAGACATTAAAACCGGATATAATTGGCGTTCAAAGATCGTTCATGGTTTACGTTTGAAAAAGATAAAACAGGAAGAAGCGGTTAAACTAATCTCTAAATTAGAAGATGTGATTAGACGCGCATTCACAAAAATTCTTAGTGATGTATCACTGCTGAATTCATTCGGAGGCAGTTCACGGGAAAAATATTTAGAGGAATTGATTTTTCAAACAGAAGAGGGGTAGTAAAAGTTACCAGGTCACCTGATGAAACTAATGGATAATGAAATAAGGGATATTGTCCGCCATCTTGAGGCGGGCAGGCCCTTGCCGGACAAGTACCGTTTTCTGCTCTTCGAGGACAAGCGGGAGGTGGAACTGGTCTGGAACGGCAAGACCAGCGAGGTCTGCAACGTGGTGCTGCCCTTTCAGGTGATCGAGCAGGTGGACGAGCCGCGCGCCGAGGTGAGCAAGCACGAAGACCCCCTTTTCGCCTATGCCGGCATCTCGCTCGACTCGCGCGGGCGCCAGCTCAAGGGCTGGACCAACAAGCTCATCTGGGGCGACAACAAGCTCATCTTGTCGTCG
>JAKAGP010000335.1 GCA_021825785.1 Nitrospirota bacterium | reverse complement strand
TTGGGGTTATTGGAAGACGCCGTTCAACTACCTATTGCTCCATCGGAGTTTCCTTCTCCTGCATACGGAATGGATACAGGAGCCGAGGTGGATCGATGATATATAAAAAGGATAACATACTGTTATTGTTTATAATGCTGGTCACTATCGCAGCCTTTTTAACCCTCGTGTCCGGGTGCAGAGAAAGCGGGCATGGCGGACGGAAACAAAGGGCTCAATCCGGCGTAACTATCCTGAATGGTGAGACCGTGCTTGAGCTAGATCCGTCCATCCAGCAGAACGCCGGGATAACCCTCGCCACCTTAAAGTTAGTTTCATATCGGGAGCAATTGCAGGCCTATGGGACCGTGCTTCCGCCGGACGGCATAATCGGCCTGCGAAGCAGTTACGCAGCGGCGAAGGCCGCGGCGGACAAGGACGCCGCTCTGCTTAACGCCTCCCGCAGGGAATACGAGCGGCTGAAAAAACTGAATGCGGACAACCGCAATGTTTCCGACAAGGCCCTTCAGGCAGCGGAGGCAGGGTTCAAGTCAAACGAAGCGGATGCGGATGCGTCAGGCCAGAGGCTTAAGACCGTCAAGGAGGCCGCGGCGGCGAAATGGGGCAGGACCATCTCCGGGTGGGGCTTTTATGGCACTCCAGAGTACAAACGTCTTGTAGAACTTGAAGATGTCCTCATCAGGGTTACGCTGCCTTCGGATAAATCCGTAAGGGCCTTACCCAAGATAATCAGCATACAGACCCCGGAGGAGATTATCTCCGCCAGGCTCATAGGTCCGGCGCCGGATGCCGACCCCCGTACCAAAACTGTGAGTTATCTCTACCTGGCCCGTTCGCGCGCCCAAGGTATTGTACGTTTAGTACCGGAAATGAACGTGCAGGTCCTCATGCCTGTCGGCCCCGAGATAAGCGGCGTTGCCGTCCCGTTTTCGGCCGTGCTATGGCACCAGGGAAAGGCATGGGCTTATGTTCAGATAGACAGGGAACACTTTGCAAGGCGCAAGGTGTCCGTCTTGAACCCTGTCAGAAACGGCTATTTCGTTCAGGATGGCTTCAGACCGGGTGAAAAGGTCGTAATAAGAGGGGCGCAGATACTCCTGTCCCAGGAGTCTCTGCCTTCAGGACCGTCTGCGGAAGAGGCCGATGGTGACTGATATTGGATGAGGTCAGGCACACCGGCATACTGAGCGCTATTGTCCGGACCTCCCTGAGGTTTAAAGGCGTAATAGTCGCGCTTGCCGTCATATCTCTGGGCTACGGTCTCTACGCCCTCACAAAGGCGAAATATGATGTCTTTCCGGAATTCGCCCCTCCCCAGGTGACGATTCATACCGAAGCGTCCGGCCTTTCGCCGGAACAGGTGGAAACGCTGGTTACAAGGCCAGTCGAGGCTGCTATCAACGGGGTGCAGGGCATCAAGTCCATGCGTTCCACCTCGATACAAGGTGTCTCCGCCATTACAGTCACATTCAAGACCGGCAGCGACCTTTATCTGGCCAGGCAGATGATAGCGGAGAGGCTGTCTTCAGTGGCCGCTCAACTGCCCAGGACCGTCAAACCTCCTGTAATGACGCCCCTTACATCGTCAACCGATGTCGTGCTGATCCTGGGGTTGACATCCGGCAGACTTTCCATGATGGCTTTAAGGACCATAGCCGATTGGACGGTCAAGCGGGACCTTCTGGCCGTTCCCGGCGTGGCCAAGATAGCCGTATTCGGGGGCGATATAAAGCAGCTTCAGATACAGGTCAGGCCGGAGAGACTCATCAAGTACGGCCTGTCTCTTGAGTACGTGCTTGCCGCGGCAAGGCGCGCAACGGGTCTTCGTGGGGCTGGTTTCATTGAAAACCAAAACCAGCGGATCACCATCTCAACCACTGGACAGCCCCTGTCTCCTGCCCAAATAGGTAGGGTGGTCCTCTTGCACAAAAACGGGGCCAATGTGACCCTAAGTGACGTTGCCAATGTAACCTATGCCCCGGAGCCTCCTATCGGGGCCGGCGCGATCATGGGAAAACCCGGTATTATTCTCAAGATCTCGGCCCAGTACGGGGCAAATACGGTTGAGGTGACCCGAAGTCTGGAACGGGCGATAGACAATCTGCGCCCGATGCTTGTGAGGCAGGGCGTAACGCTTTATCCGGCCCTCTTCAGACCCGCCGATTTCGTCGAAACGGCCATCCATAACATAAAGTCTTCCCTTGCCCTTGGCGGCATCCTTGTCGTGATCATACTGTTTCTCTTTTTATTCAATCTCCGGACCGCCGCCATATCCTGCGCGGCAATACCTCTATCGCTGCTTGCGGCAGCAGTGGCCCTGGAACGCATGGGTTTCAGTCTGAATACCATGACCCTGGGCGGCTTGGCGATAGCCATCGGAGAGGTAGTGGACGACGCCGTCATTGACGTGGAGAACATATTCCGCAGGCTGCGGGAAAATCGCCATTCGGCTAATCCCCGGCCTGCCGTCAGGGTCGTGTTCGATGCCTCGATAGAAGTAAGGAGTGCGGTGGTATATGCGACGTTCGCCGTGGCGCTTGTTTTTATTCCGGTGCTGACCATCCCGGGTGTGGCCGGAAGGATAGTCGCCCCGCTTGGCATCGCGTACATCCTGGCCATCCTCGCCTCTCTGGGAACCGCCCTGACGATTACCCCTGCGCTGTGCCTTCTGTTCCTTGGAGGAAGAGATCTGCCGGAAAAGGAATCACCTGTCACCCGCTGGATAAAAGGGCTCTACCGGATGAACCTCCTTAGAGTGGAAAAACACCCGAGGGTCGTGATAGGTCTCACTGTCGTCTTTATCACCGCCATTTTGATAATAGCGCCTTTTTTAAAAGGCGAATTCCTGCCAAGGCTGAAGGAGGGCAATTTCATAGTCCATATGACTGCTGTGCCAGGGACCTCACTTCAGGAGTCCCTGAGGATCGGAGGCCATGTTACAAGGGAACTCCTGAATCTCCCGTTTGTAAATTCGGTCGACCAGATGGCGGGCAGGGCGGAGGCGGGGGAAGAGACCAGGGGACCCAATTCCAGCGAGTTCAACGTGGGTCTTAAGTCTTCTGGAGGAGGGCAGACGGGGGACACGGTACAGCGGATACGCGAGGCCATGTCCAGGTTCCCTGGGATAGCATATTCAATAAAGACGTTCCTTTCTGAGCGCATCGAAGAGACCCTGTCCGGATATACGGCCTCCATGGTCGTAAACGTCTTTGGTGACAATCTGGATGTGATCGAGCAGAAGGCGCGTGAGGTAGCCGGGGTGCTGAACAGGATAAAAGGGGCCGTGGAGGTCCGCGTGCAATCGCCTCCTGGGGCGCCTCAGCTTGTTATTGGGTTGAAAGAGGCCGATATGGCGCGATGGGGATTCGAGCCC
>JAKAGP010000334.1 GCA_021825785.1 Nitrospirota bacterium | reverse complement strand
GTCTCAGGGCCTTCAACTGGCGAGGAGATATCAGGGAGCGCCGGGGAAGGCGGTCTGGATGATAGCGCCGGGGAATTAAAGAGGGCCGATGAACTTATCCATAGTGGCCAATACGCACTGGGGTTTATGGTTCTTAGAAGGAGGCTGGAGCTTTTTCCCGGGGACCTTATGGCCATGCAAAAACTGGAAGAGCTGAAAGTGCTCATCAAGCTGCTTGGGCTGGAAAACGAGATAAGGGCCTCCATGCTGGAGTCCTTCCTTCAATCTGCGCAGAAAAGGAAGAACGGCGCCCTGGAAGAAAAAAACAAGCAAAAACCCCAATAAATAAAAGTCCTTCAAAAAGAGCAGTTCATTCTATATAATTATTGCGTCTGGAATTCCGCTTGCTGTTTTTTTTATAAGAAAAATGCCTTGGCGGGCGTGATCTCATATTTTTTATTTTTAAAGATTTTAAATTAAGGTAAAAGTGCTTCAAAACAAAAAATTTTTTTCGGGGGAGGACGGTCGAAATGCGCGAAACTGCCTTCAGGATAGATGGGATGAGCTGCCAGCACTGCGTCATGGCGGTGAAAAAGGCGGTGGAAGGGCTCAAGGGCGTGCGAAGCGCGCAGGTGGAGATAGGCAAGGCCACCGTGAAGTACGATGAAGGGAAGGTCGGGCCTGAAGAGATCGAGCGGGCAATAACGGACGCCGGATACAAGGTTGTGAAGGACTAAAAAATATGCCAAAGATAAAGGTTATACACGGGCCTAATTTGAACCTGCTGGGGAAACGGGAGACAATGGTTTACGGCACCGGGTCTCTGGCCGAAATAGACTCAGCCATGAAAGAACTGGCGGACCAGCTTGGACTGGAGATTTCCGCCATGCAGACAAACAGCGAGGCGGATATCATCGACGCCATACATAAAACGGATTATGACCTTCTCATAATAAATCCCGCCGCCTATACGCATACCAGCATCGCAATTAGAGACGCGATCGCGGCCGTGTCCAAACCGGTCATTGAGGTCCACCTGTCCAACATCCATAAGCGGGAAGAGTTTCGCAGGCATTCTTTCATTGCGGAGGTCGCTGTTGGGCAGATAAGCGGTTTTGGGCCTGGCAGCTACATGCTTGCGCTCAGGGCAGCCCGGAAGATCCTCATGGACAGAGAGCCGCAAAAAAAACCTTAAATGAAAAAAACCGGGTCTCCCCATAACGTTCAGAGGCCGGACAGCCTGTCCATGAAAGGATCGATCCAAAAAAGGCTGTCCACGCTGCGAAGATCGCTTAAAAAAACGGATGCCCTTCTTGTAAACAATATGCCTAATGTCCGTTATCTGACCGGTTTTGCCGGTTCCTCGGGCTTTGTCCTTGTCTCTCAAAAAGGGGCGCTCTTCCTTACCGATTCCAGATATGGCAAGGACGCGCTGGGCCAGGCGGCGGACATTTATGAGACTGTTATTGTGAAGGGCGATTTTTGGGCTCTTTTAAAACGGCTCTCGGGGAAGATGGGCATCGAAAGGCTGGGATTCGAGAAGACCGCCTCCTATGCGTTCTATGAGAAGTTGTCGGCTGTTTTTGGCCGGGGTCCTTTGGTGCCGATGGGTAATACGGTTGAGGTGCTCAGGGTCTCGAAAGACGGCTATGAGATCAGGTGCATGAAAGAGGCGGTAAAACGGGCCGAGGAAGCATTTGAAAAGGTAAAGGCCCATATAAGGCCGGGTGTAACTGAGAAAGCCCTGGCCGTGCGGCTTGAGGAGGCCCTCTTGAAAGGCGGTTCTTCGAAACTGCCTTTTCCGGCGATAGTGGCCTCGGGCGCGAACTCTGCGATCCCCCATGCAAGGCCCTCCCAGCGCAGGATGCAGCCTGGTGACCTCGTCGTAATAGATTGGGGCGGTGAATATGAAGGCTACTTCTCCGATATGACGAGGACGTTTCTGCTTAAAGGGGATTTTGCAAATGGAGGCGGACAGCGCCTTGCGGAAAAAAGAAATATATACCGCACGGTGCTGGAGGCGCAACTTAACGCCATAGCTTTCATAACCAGTGACGGCGATGCTGGGAAAAGGCCGAAAGATATTGACAATTCAGCCAGATATGTTATAAAACAGGCAGGCTACGGGGACTTTTTCGGGCACGGGACCGGGCACGGCGTGGGTCTGGAGGTGCATGAGCTGCCGGGTCTTTCGCCGCGCAGCAAGGACAATAAGCCGCTGCCAGCTGGGGCGGTTGTTACTATAGAGCCCGGAATATACGTGCCGGGGCTGGGCGGAGTGCGGATAGAAGATATGGTGCATTTGGCATCCGGCCGGCCGGAGGTGCTTACCAATCTGCCCAAAGGCAAGATTTAGCTTTTTTTGTTTTTATTTTTTAAATTTCAATCTTTCAAAAAAGAATTCGGGGGAGGTTCTATAAGACTTTGTATTCCACCAGTGACTTCAGAAAAGGCATGAAGATAGTTTACAAGGGAGAGCCTTGTGAGATAGTTGATTTCCAGCACGTTAAGATGGGCAGAGGCGGGGCCGTGATCCGCACCAAGATGAAAAACCTGAAGACCGGGAACGTCCTTGAGGACACGTTCCGCTCCGGGGATAAATTCGACCGTCCGGAACTGGAGCAAAAGGCGATGCAGTACCTGTATTTCCAGGACGGGCTTTATTATTTCATGGATACGGAAAGCTATGAGCAGGTACCCTTCACAGAGGGTCAGCTTGGCGACTCGCGGCTGTTTCTTAAGGAAAACACGGTTGCATCGGTGCTCTCATACAAGGGCGTCCCGATAGGGGTAGAACTGCCCACCTTCGTGGAGCTTCAGATAGCTGAAACGGAACCCGGCTACAAGGGTGACACCGCGGCTGGCGGATACAAACCCGCCAAGCTTGAGACCGGGGCCACCGTAAAAGTCCCCTTCCACATCAACGTGGGGGACAAGATCCGGGTCGACACGAGGACCGGGGAATACGTCGAAAGGGTAAAGTAAATGGAGATAGAGGACATAAAGGCCATCCTTGAGCTGCTTAAGGAAACCGATGTAACGGAACTTGAGCTGGAGAAGGAAGGCTCCAAGATAAAAATAACGCGCGGCAGGTTCTACACTGCCGTGGAAATGCCGCAGATGCCGGCATCTCCTGCTCCGCCGCAGCTAAAGCATGTGGAGGAGGCGGGCACGGAACGCCTTGTAACTGTAACCGCCCCGCTTGTAGGGACTTTTTACAGGGCATCCTCCCCGGAGGCCCCTGTCTTTGCGGAAGTCGGCACCGTTGTGAAAAAGGGACAGGTGTTGTGCATCGTGGAAGCGATGAAGCTTATGAACGAGATCGAGTCCGAAGTGGACGGGGTGGTCGTAAAGGTGCTTGCGGAAAACGGCCAGCCGGTCGAATACGGCGAACCC
>JAKAGP010000333.1 GCA_021825785.1 Nitrospirota bacterium | reverse complement strand
CCGTGGCCGGGTTCAGAAACTTGTTTGAATGCCAGGAGGTCGCAAGCGTGCCGGTCTCCGCCTCTCCGTCGCCCACGACGCAGGCGACGATGAGACCGGGGTTGTCCAGGGCGGCCCCGAACGCGTGGGCAAGACTGTAGCCAAGCTCCCCGCCCTCGTTGATGGAGCCGGGGGTCCCGGGTGCGGCGTGGCTTGGAATGCCGCCCGGAAAAGAGAACTGCCTGAAGAGCTTTTTCATCCCGGCCTCGTCCCTGGAGACATCCGGATAGAGCTCGCTGTAGACGCCTTCAAGATAGGTGTTTGCGACGATGCCGGGCGCGCCGTGGCCGGGCCCCGTGACGTAGATGACGTTGAGGTCGTGCGCCTTTATCGCGCGGTTTAAGTGCGCGTAAATGAAATTCAGCCCGGGGGTGGTCCCCCAATGCCCGAGGAGCCTCGGTTTTATATGTTCCAGTTTCAGGGGCTCCTTCAAAAGCGGATTGGCGTACAGGTATATCTGGCCTATCGACAGGTAGTTCGCTGCGCGCCAGTAAGCGTCTATCGTCCTTAGCTCCTGTTTGGAAAGAACGCCTTTTGTAAGGACTGCCATGGCGGGTTCCTCCTTTTTCTCTAGGGGTGGAAAATTATATGGTGTATGCGGGGCTTGCTCGCCTCTCTGCCAGCTTTTTTCCAGATTAGCACAGAGGGGGGCAAAGTCAAATCTGCCGCAGGCCCATTTATCCGTTTTCCCGTAACATGGTATCCTAATTCATGGCTTTAAGAGACATCCTTGGGCAGGAAGGCGCGATAAAAATACTCGAAGGCTCCATCTTGAACCGGAAAGTGGCCTCCGCATACCTCTTCCAGGGTCCCTCCGGCACCGGCAAATATTTCACCGCGCTGAATTTCGCGAAGGCCCTGAACTGCAAGCGGCGGTCCGGCCGGGAAGGTTTCCCCCCCGGGGAAGACGGGGCGGCGGCGGATGCCTGCGACGGCTGCCCCTCCTGCAGGCGGATCGAGGCCGGGATACACCCGGATGTGGCCTTCGTCAGGCCCGAAAAGGGGGTCATAAAGATAGAGGAGATACGAAAGCTCGAAGAGGCCCTCTCCCTCTGTCCGTACGAGGGCGGCTACAAGGCCGCCATCGTGGACGACGCCCACCTCATGAACGACAAGGCGGCAAACGCGTTTCTGAAATGCCTTGAGGAGCCGCCCGCCGGAAGCGTCATAGTGCTTGCAAGCTCAAACCCGGAAAGGCTGCCCGATACGATAAGGTCAAGATGCCTGGCCCTGAAATTCAAGCCCCTCTCCGCCGCCCTGATGGAATCCCTGTTGAAAGACAGGATAAAGGACCCTCAGAAAAGAAAGGCCCTGATCGGGCTTTCCATGGGCAGGCCGGGCCTTGCAATCGGCAAGGGAGGGGACATATTGAAGAGGAGGGAGGAGTTTGCAAAATCCCTCCTGCAGATGCTTGCCGGCTCCAGGAACCCCTCCTGGGCCGACAAGGAGGAGATAGAGGAGTTCATGGACGGCCTGGAGCTTTTCCTCAGGGACATCTTCGTATTGCGCGCCACCGGCAGGGAGGACTTCCTTCTGAACCCGGCCATGCCGGAGGACATGAAATCCCTTGGCAAAGCGGCAAATGAAGAAGTTATAATAGATTGTTATCAAGGGATTGCCGGCATTAAAAACAGCCTGGTCTATAACCCCAATAAATCCATATTGTGGAATTATACGGCCGGCATGCTGAAGAGACTGGAACCGCGGAGGGCAAGGGTAAAAACTGGTGGCTGAAGTGGTCGGCATAAGGTTCAAGCCATGCGGCAAACTCTACGATTTCGAGACTGCGGGGGTGGAGCTTAAACCCGGCGATTTTGTAGTCGTGGAATCCGAACTGGGGCTTTCCATCGGGAAGGTGGTCTGCAAGTCCAGGCCCGCCGGCCCTGGCGCGGAGTACAAGAAGGTGATGAGGCTCGCCTCCGAGGAGGACATCAGGGAGAGCAGGGCAAACGCGGAGCTTGAGAAGGAGGCGTTCGCCTTCTGCCGCGAACGTGTGATGGCCCGGGGGCTCCAGATGAAGCTCATACGGACCGAGGCCACGCTGGACAGGAAAAGAGTAATCTTCTATTTCATCGCCGAAAAAAGGATAGATTTCAGGGAACTGGTCAAGGACCTGGCCCAGAAATTCCGCACCAGGATAGAGATGAGGCAGGTCGGGGTGAGAGACGAGGCCAAGATGACCGGAGGGCTGGGCCTCTGCGGCCGGCAGCTCTGCTGCACCTCTTTTCTCGTGGACTTCGCCCCCATATCGATCAAGATGGCCAAAAAACAGGAGCTCGTCCTCAACACCGGGAAGCTCTCCGGCATCTGCGGAAGGCTTATGTGCTGCCTGAGCTACGAATACGGCTGCAAGGGGCAACAGGCCGTGGAGGAGCCGGAGGAGGCGCTGACCGGAGACAACCCCGAAGAAACCCCGGCCACGCCTGAAGTCCGCGTTCATCACGCCCGGCCCGATGCCGCCGTTGCGGGCGCCAGGAAAACCAGGCGCTTCGAGCGTGGGCTGCGCCGCGAAAGGCACACGGAGGCAGGCAGGCGCACGGAGAAAGACCAGAAACAGGAACCACTGACACCGGAGCCTGAAACTGCCGGGGCGCAGGTCCCGGGGCAGGATGCCGGAAGCGGGGAACCCGGAAACGGAAACCCTCCGGCCCACAGACGGAGAAGGAAAAAAAGATGGAAGAAACGGGGGCACAACGGGGGCCATGACGGGACACAACAGGGCCCGGAGACCTCCGGAAACGAGAAGGCCTGAGATGACCACGAACGGCCCCGAAGTCTCCGGCTCGAAATTCTATATAACGACCCCTATCTACTACGTCAACGACATCCCTCATATCGGGCATGCGTATACGACCATAGCGGCCGACACACTGGCGCGCCATAACCGGCTGCGCGGCCGGCGGGTATTCTTCCTCACGGGCACGGACGAGCACGGGCAGAAGGTCCAGAAGGCGGCCGAGGCCAAAGGGCTTTCACCTCAGGAGCACGCCGATCGGATGGCCGGCAATTTCAAAGGCCTTTGGCAGACTCTCGACATCTCATATGACAATTTCATACGGACAACGGACCCCGGGCACAAAAAAGTCGTCCGGGAACTGCTGCAGGACCTCTGGACCAGGGGCCTTATAGAAAAGCGGTCTTATTCGGGCTGGTACTGCACGCCCGATGAAAGGTTCTGGACGGAAAAGGACCTCATTGAGGGCAAGTGCCCGGAGTGCGGAAGGGACGTGGAGAGGATCGAGGAGCAGAATTATTTCTTCCTGATGTCCCGATATCAGGAGGCCCTCATAAGGCACATAAAGGAAAATCCCGGCTATATCAGGCCGGAAACGAGAAAAAATGAGGTCCTGGGG
>JAKAGP010000332.1 GCA_021825785.1 Nitrospirota bacterium | reverse complement strand
TATATTGAACTCATCTCCGCCTATCCGCGCGATAGTGTCCGATTTCCGGAGGCTTTTTCTTATCCGGAGGGCGACTTCCTTTAAAAGCTTATCGCCCGCTTCATGCCCGAAGGTGTCGTTTACCTCCTTGAACCTGTCCAGGTCCAGGAACACGAAGGCCATCTTTTTATGGTTGCGGCTGGCCTGCGCCATCTCTATCTGCGCCAGCTCAATGAACAGCCGCCTGTTGGGAAGCCCCGTCAGGGCATCGTGGTGCGCCATCTCTATTATCTCGCGCTCCATCCTTTTTCTGTCCGTAATATCATGCACTATGCCCAGCACCCGCAGGGGCTCGCCGCGCCCGCCTGCCCGCCGCAGCAGGGTCCTTGAAACGTGCACCCATACAGCGTGCCCTTCCTTGTGCAGATATCTTATTTCCCGGTCGTACTGCGCCAGCTCTCCGCGCAGCAGCTTTTCATAGCTGTCCGAATCCGCGGGCCAGTCATCAGGGTGGGTGATCTCCCGGAAGGAAAGCGACAAAAGCTCCTCACTGCCGTATCCGGTCAGTTCGCAAAAGCTCCTGTTTACCATGATAAAGCGGCCGCTCGCCGGGTCCGCCTGTATGGCACCCATGCCGCTCAGCTCAAAAAATGCCCTGAACCTTTCCTCTGAGTCCTTCAGTAAAAGCTCGGATTTTTTCCGCTCCAATGAATACAGCACGGAGCGGTAAAGACCGTCAGCCGTTATCTTCCCCTTAACAACATAATCCTGCGCCCCCATGGATATGGCCCTTGCCGCAAACTCTTCATCGGCCAGGCCGGTGAGGGCTATCACCGGGATATTCTGCGCGTTCTCCTCTATGCGCAGGAGGGTTTCAAGACCGCTGCTGTCGGGCAGTCCCAGGTCCAGCAGGACCACGCTGAAGGCTTCTTTGCCCAGCGCCTTGATCCCGGCTGCAAGGCTGTCCGCCTTTTTAAGGCTGTAGTTCTGGAATTGCTCCCGCCCGATCTCGCTGAACATCATGTCTATCAGCTCGGCATCGGCCGGGTTGTCCTCTATAAGCAAAATGTTTAGATCGGCGGTACCCATTTTCCCCTTTTGTCAAAAAGATACTGTGCCTGTGGCCAAAAAAATCTTTGGAATGAATTTTTGCGCGGGAAAGCAAAAACAAACAAAAACTTTACTGATGCGTCCATAATAAAAAGCGTGATAAAAATGCGGCATCTCTATTTTCAGGTGCGGCTTCTTGTGTTGCTCGCGCCATTCAAACAATATCAAGGTGGATGCCAAAAAAGGGCCTGACGCCCTGTTAATCCGGTATCGTGAAATAAAAGGTGGAGCCTTCTCCAGGGGCTGATTCCACCCAGATGCGCCCGCCGTGCAGCTCCACGATCTTTTTGCATATGGCAAGGCCAAGCCCAGCCCCTTTACCATCTCTCCCCGCGCCGATATGTACGAAGGGCTCGAATATCCGTGCCTGGTCTTCCGGCTTTATGCCCGGGCCGTTGTCCCTGAAACTGAAAAGCCATTCGCCCCCACCGCCAACAGCACTACTTCCAAGATTACGGCCTGTGGCCTCGTGGCGGGCCGCGGATATCCGGACTCTGGGCGTGTCCTCCGAAAATTTCAGGCTGTTTGCCAGCAGGTTCTGGAACACCTGGACCAGCAGCGTTTCATCCCCTCTTATTACTGGAAGGCCCGGCGCGGATATTTTTATTTCCGCACCGGTCTTTTCGATCTTGTCTTTGAGTTCCAGGAGGGCGCGCTGCAACACCCTGGTAGAGTCCACTTCCCCTTCCGATATCATGCGGGAGCCTATCTTTATGTAATACAGGGTGTCCGTGAGCAAATGGCTCATGTCCTTTATGATCTCAAGGGAGTAGCCTATGTACTCCTTCGATTTCTCATCAAGCACGCCGCCCTGCCTTGCCAGTATAATGCCAAGGAAATTAGAGACAGTGGATATGGGAGACCTCAGATCATGGGAGAGCATATGCATGAACCGCTGGAGCTCCCCCTGCGCTTCCTGTTCCCTGGCGAGGGCCTGATGCAGCTTTTCCCTCAACTCGCGGACCAGGAATTTCTCCTGCCGCTCCTCCTGCCCGCGCGCCCCCCCGGCGCTTTCTTCATCCTGAAGGGGTTTTTGTGTTTCTTCCGGGCCGTTTTTTGCTTTTCTGTTTTTGTTTTTTCTTTTTCCGCTCTTGTTTTCTATCCCCTGTCCCATTTTTGCCTGGCTCCTTGACTATGGGAATTACAGTCCAATTCTATCAGTTAATCCTTATTCCACAAAGGGAGCCCCGTCACATTTCAGAACCGGTTAGGCGGGTGCGGGCAATGCCGGTTTTTCGCGCTTCCGGCGGCAATCTTCCTGTGATAAAATCCAATTATCAGAACCAGTCTCAAAAGATCATTTTTCAAAATGCATGCCTTGTATCTTTCATCAGAGTATGAACAACAGCGGTGCCCTGATGTGGCGTCTCCTTTACTACGGTCCGTTTTCTCCGGCCCGGTTTTTCGTCATTTTAGAACAGGGCAAGGATTGCTTTTTGAATTTTTCTTTTTAGTAGGTCGCGATCTTTAGGCAGGTACTGAAAAAACGGAGGTGAATGATGAAAATGAAAAAGACCGCTTTGATATCCGCCATTATTCTGGTTTTTTCTCTTTTTGTTTTTACCTTGTTTCCCTCATTTGCTGCCGCCCAGCGGAACTACGATTATCAGCCCAACTCCAATTATGTGGTCATTAAATTGGGCGGGTATTCGCCGGTATCAAACGAACTGACCGGCTATGACACCGGTTTTAACGGAGAAGCCGCCTTCGGGCACTATTTCAACCGGTATTTTGCCACGGAGTTAGGTGTTGGACATCTTCAGACCTCAGGCACCGCCTTCTGTGTCGCCTTAAATGCTTTTTGCACGGAAGACATAGACGCCACCTATGTGGAAGCGACGGCCAAGGCTGTCTTCCCGGTCCCGTATTATTACTCCAGGGGTTACGGGCCGTTGATGGACTTTTACCTGGGCGGTGGCGTGGGCGTCTATTTCGCCAATGACAATGTGGACGCCATTGATTTTCACCGCAGCGACACCGTGCCCGGTTTCCAGATACTTGGCGGGACGGACTTCAACTTAAACAGGAACGTCTTCCTGGGTCTGGAACTTAAATACATGTATGCAAAGCCTTTTGACACCGACATAGAAGGCATGATCTTTACCGGCAATATAGGATTCCGGTTTTAGGCTTTTTGGTTTTTGCGGAAAAAACCCTCGCTCTTCCCTCTCCCATGGGGGGCGGAAGGCGTTGAGCGTAGCGGGGTGACGCGGGCGCGTCACATCACGCAGCGGTAACTATTCAGACCAGGCGCGGTATGCGCGACATGACGGCAAGACGAGTGAGACGGCGCTTAGTGGAGCGAACGCCTAGAT
>JAKAGP010000331.1 GCA_021825785.1 Nitrospirota bacterium | reverse complement strand
TGAAACTTGATACGGAAGGCAACATCACTTTCCTCAATGAATACGCACAGAAATTTTTTGGCTATGCCGAAGCGGAGGTTGTTGGGAAAAACGTAATCGGCACCATCGTGCCGCCTATCGATACCGCTGGCAGAGACCTTGCCGGAATGGTCGAGTATTTCAAGCAGCACCCGGAAAAATACGCCAAGTCGGAAAATGAGAACATGCTGAAGGACGGCAGGCGCGTATGGGTAAACTGGGCAAACAGGGCCATCCTCGACAGAAAAGGCAACATCGCCGGTTTCCTGAGCATAGGCCAGGACATGACCCAGGCGCGCGAGACAAAAAGGGAGCTTGAGCATTTAAGCCGCAATTACGAACTGATTCTCGATTCCGCGGGTGAAGGCATCCTGGTGCTGGACTCCGAAGGCATATGCACATTGATAAACGGGGCCGCCTGCATGATGCTTGGATATAAATCAGACGAGCTGATAGGCAGGCTTGGCCACCCGATTATCCATTGCCTGAGGCCCGACAATACGGAATATCCGAAAGAGGAGTGCCCCGTGTATGAAACCCTGAGGATGGGCATATCACGCCACGTCACGGATGAGATACTCCGCCGGAAGAACGGCAGCGTTTTCCCGGTTGAATACAGGAGCACGCCCATTTACGAAAACAGCAGGATAGTGGGCGCGGTAATAACGTTCAGCGACATCTCGGAGCGGCAGAAAACGGCCCAGGCCCTCCAGCGCGCAAACGAGGACCTGGCAAGATGGGTGAATGAGCTGGAGCAGCGCAACAGGGAGATAGGCTTCCTGAGCGAGATGGGCAGCCTGCTCCAGGCCTCCCTTACGATGGAGGAGGCCTACGGCGTTATCGCACGGAGCGCGCAGGCGCTTTTCTCGACCGAATCCGGGGCGGTCTTCCTTCTGAATGCAAACAGGAACGTCCTGGAGGCGATAGCGAACTGGGGAGACATAAAGCCTGAAGAGCAGGTGTTCACGCCCAGGGAATGCTGGGCCCTGCGGCTCGGGCGGGAATACGTAGTCGATAAATTCAGGGCCGAGATGGCCTGCCAGCATATAAAAGACCCGGCGGTCCCGGCGTTCATCTGCGTGCCCATGATGGCCCAGGGCGAAACGCTGGGCCTCCTGCACCTGAGGTTCAGCGCGGTCTGGCTGAAGGCCCCTCTTGACGAAAGGGAGCGCACGGTGAAGAACAAGTCCAGACTGGCCGGGGCCGTGGCCGAAGGCATCGCGCTTTCGCTTGCCAATTTCAGGCTCCGCGAATCGCTGTATTTGCAGTCGATACACGACCCGCTGACCGGACTGTGCAACAGGCGATACATGAGCGAGCTTTTGGAGAAGGAACTGCACCGCATGGCCCGAAAGGAAAAGACCCTTGGGCTTATAATGCTGGATATAGATTACTTCAAGCGTATAAACGACACGCTTGGGCACGACGCCGGAGACATGATCCTCAGGGAATTCGGCTCGTTCCTGCAAAAAAACATCAGGGAGGAGGATTTCGCCTGCCGCTTTGGCGGCGAGGAGTTCGTGATAATACTCCCGGAGGCGTCCTTTGAGAGCGCCAGGGACAGGGCCGAACAACTGAGGCAGTCGGCAAAGCGCCTTGATTTCCAGTACAAGGGGCAATCCGTTGGAACGGTCACAATCTCGCTTGGGGTCGCGGTGTTCCCCAAAAACGGCCTGAACCCCGATGCGCTCCTGCGCGCTGCCGACTCCGCGCTATACAGGGCCAAGGCCGAGGGCCGGGACAGGGCGTCCGCCCTGTAAGCTCCGCCCCGATAACCCTTGAGAAATGCACCCGCAAGGTGTTATCCTATCTCCGCTTTGTTCTCTTTTGATGAAAACCTTATGAAAAAAACCTGGGATGCGGCCCGGAAATTTGAATAACGGGGGGCGGGCGGCAGCCGCCCCGGCAAAAGGCATGCCCCTTTATGCGGCGGTCTTCTCGATGCCCGTGCTCGTTGCCTCTCTTGGCTATTTCGTCGACATCTATGATCTTGTCCTCTTCAGCATCGTAAGGGTGCCAAGCCTCGAGGCCCTCGGCATAAGCGGCAAGGCTCTTATGGACAAAGGGGTATACCTGCTCAACATGCAGATGGCGGGGATGCTTCTTGGCGGGATAGTCTGGGGCATCCTGGGGGACAGGAAGGGCAGACTCAAGATACTCTTTGGCTCCATAACCCTCTATTCCCTGGCCAACCTGGCAAACGGGTTCGCGACCACCCTGGGGGCCTATTCCGCGCTCCGCTTCGTTGCCGGGGTGGGGCTTGCGGGAGAGCTTGGGGCGGGGATAACCCTTGTGTCCGAGCTTCTGCCCAGGCAATCAAGGGGATACGGCACCATGGCCGTCGCCACCGTTGGCGTCTCCGGCGCGATACTGGCCAATTACATAACCCTGCATTTTGAATGGAGGACGGCATACTTCCTGGGGGCCGGTCTGGGGTTTGCCCTGCTCCTGATGAGGATAGGCGTTTACGAGTCCGGCATGTTCAGGCAGATGGAAGCGCTCGATGTCCGCAGGGGAGATTTCCTGAGCCTGTTCATGGACAGAAAGAGGTTTTCAAAATACATCAAATCCATCCTTATAGGGCTGCCCATATGGTTTGCCGTAGGCGTACTGGTGACCTTCTCGCCGGAATTTGCGCAGGCGCTTCATGTAACAGGCGCGGTAAGCGCCGGTAACGCGGTCATGTTCTGCTATCTTGGGCTCATATTCGGGGACTTCACAAGCGGGTTCCTCAGCCAGCAGTTGAACAGCCGGAAAAAGATAGTGCTGCTCTATATCGCGCTTTCGTCCACGGCCATAGCGGCCTTCTTTTTGTCCAGCGGCATCAGCGCGGGCGCATTCTACGGCCTTTGCGCCGCGCTCGGGTTCGCCATCGGGTATTGGGCGATATTCGTTACGATTGCCGCCGAACAGTTCGGGACGAACCTGAGGGCCACGGTGGCCACTACGGTGCCCAACTTCGTGCGCGGGGCGGTGGTGCCGATAACATTCGCGTTTCAGGCCCTGAAAAGCGCTGTCGGGATACTTGGGGCGGGTATGGCGGTGGCCGCCGTTTGCATCCTCGCGGCCCTGTACGCCCTTTCCGGACTGGAAGAGACTTTTGGGAAACACCTCGATTA
The DNA here is from genome assembly GCA_021825785.1 of Nitrospirota bacterium. Next base: position 270 of record JAKAGP010000331.1, on the reverse strand, counting down.
TACCGAATGAGCACGCTCCCGCCTTGACACACGCTCCCGCCGGATTTGACATTCAGGCCCCCGTGTGTCATATTTAGTAGGGAGTTTTTGTAGAAAAACAATGACCGCAGAAACTTTTTCGTTTCGCGGTTTTTTTATTTTTGGGAAAACATGACAAGGAGAAGAACAAGCAGCTTAATTTTAAACATCAGATACCACGCCGCTGTCGATGATGGATGAAGCTTTATTTTTGCCTTTTAACGCTATGTTGTTTTGGGGATCAAGCTTAAT
>JAKAGP010000330.1 GCA_021825785.1 Nitrospirota bacterium | reverse complement strand
ATTTCCGCTACATGGATACTAGTGATCTAGGCAATCAGTGGCATCGCCTCGTCGATGGCTCTGACGGGTTTCACCGACTTGAGTCTTTCCTTGATCAATTGCACTGGTTCAGCCGTGCAACCTAGCGGCCTAACCCTCCGCTCAACTCGGACCCCGCCTGCATTGTCTTCCGCTCTTTCTCTTGTTCCGTCTTCCTCGGCTCCGCTCAGCGCCTCGCTGCAGGCGTGGCCGGTTAGCTTCTTTCGTTAGGCTTCCCGATGTCGCTCCTCCATATTTTGAATTCACCTAAGCCAGGCGAGGATGCGTTCTATGGCTGTTTTGCCTTCATTCCAGCACTTATCGGAGGTTTCATTGTCTGGATCTCTCTTCGAGAAGGGTGTTTCAAATTGCGAGGAGGGAATTATGTTTATCGGAACACCAGCCCAAAGTATTTTTGGTTTTTAATTAGTCTCTTTTCAGTGATGTCCATAGGAGCTCTTGCTCTCAGCCTCTTCACCATTCTTAGGATTTCTCGTGGTGAGCTCGCGTGGCCAGCCTAACCCCACGCTCAACTCGGACCCCGCCTGCATTGTCATCCGCTCTCTCTCAGCTTCCCGCTTTCTCGGCACCGCTCATCGACTCGGTGCAGGCGGGGCCGGTTAGCTTCATTCGTTAGGTCCACTCGGCCAATTCCATCGTCTGACTGTGTGGTTGGGTTTCACCGCTTCACGATCTGGCTTTGAAATCCAGCTCTTCAAGAATGGCGTTACGGCCCTCCCACACCCGTTCGTTCTTGGCCCCTGTCATCATTGGGCCAACTTCCACAGCAGGTCTCCCGTCTCGGGGCCATAACTCCAGCTTCTTCCCTTTGGGTTGCCAGCATGGTTTTCCGCTCTCCTACAAGCGCCCCCGAATCCCAGCGCGTCGCGTACTCGGGGGCTTCAAGCTGGTTGGTGGGCCTAACCTTCCGCTCAACTCGGACCCCGCCTGCGTTGGCCGGTGCCCTCTCTCTTCGTACCGCTTCCTCGGCTCCGTTCAGCGCCTCGGTGCAGGCGGGGCCGGTTAGCTTCATTCGTTAGGCGCTCACAACTCCACGGGACAAAGCCTTGATCGCCACGCACAACAAGAAGAGCCTTCAGTTCGGTATTCCAGGTCTCATCCTGCAATACGGCGGCCTATTCCTGACGGTTGATTTCTTCCGTGTCGGCGTATCGGCAATGCTCGTCGGGACAGTCCTGTTGTTTTTCGGACTTGGTTTCTACCTGAAGGCAAAGAACCGAAACATGGCCTGGGTGATTCTCATCTTCATTCCAATTCTTGGCATCTTATTCCTGGCACTATTAGTCGATAAATCAACACCCCACTCTTCTGGGCGCGCCTAACCCTGCGCTCAACTCGGACCCCGCCTGCATTGTCTTCCGCTCTTTCTCTTCATTCGTCTTCCTCGGCTCCGCTCAGCATCCGTTCGCAGGCGGGGCCGGTTAGCTTCTTTCGTTAGGCATCCGCGATGTTCAAAAACCCCTTCTTCTTCGCAGGCCTGGCCGCGCTGGCTCCTGGCGCCGTAGGTTTGGTCTTTCAGAAAACCATCTCGCTGGGTAAATCCTTGGGGCCAGTCCGGATAATTGAAAGGAAAGACAATGCTCAAGAATTCTGGGGTTACATTGCTTTCTATCTAATTCTCGGGGTTCTTCTCATTGGCCTAGCCGCCACTGACAAGACCTAGACCTCTACTCATCTCGGTTCGCGCCTCTATTGGCTTTCTATGTCAAGGTTCCCACTCACCAAGGCCTATCACTGCCTAACCTCTCGCTCAACTCGGACCCCGCCTGCATTGTCTTCCGCTCTTTCTTTTGTCCCGTCCTCCTCGGCTCCGTTCATCGCCTCGATGCAGGCGGGGCCGGTTAGCTTCTTTCGTTAGGCGGGCACGGGCCTTTCACTGCTCTGTCTCGTTCTTTCCCAACGCCCGTTCAGCCCTCTCATTGCTACCGTTCCACCCAGATTGGTCCTAGCTGGTTGAATGGCCTGGTACCCTGGGCCACGCCGAATGGCCTTAAACCCAAGGCCGTTTTTGTTCCTTCTTCTCGGCATTCCAAGCATCTCCCTTGGCTCCGGCGGGCTTTCCTCGTGGTCTCGGGTGCCTAACCCGCCGCTCAACTCGGACCCCGCCTGCGTTGTCTTCCGCTCTCTCTCAACATTCCGCTTCCTCGGCTCCGCTCATCGTCTCGGTGCAGGCGGGGCCGGTTAGCTTCATTCGTTAGGGCTCCCACCCATGTTTCGCTTTATTTCAATTTGCCTATTCCTCCAGCTTCCCGCACTGGCAGGAAGCGTTCTGTGGCTAGAACCCCTTGTCGACAAGGCAGCAGTTCACGTCGCACCACCAGCCATTCAAAAGGCAATGGCTGCGGTTCTAAAAGCGGATCTTACCGATTGCGAAACCCAAAAGCACCTGACTAAGCAGCAGGTGTCGAAATATTTTTGTTCCATCCCAATCGACCTTGGTATCAATCCAAATAAAGCGTTCCTCGTCTTCCCTTCTAAATATTGCTACGCGTTCTTTGGCGCCCATTCAATTGCTTTCTGGGTGGTAACAACTTCAGACGACATCTTATTCAAGGTCAGATTTTCGGGTCGCCACGACGGGCTAGAAATCCTAGAGTCCAAACATAATGGCCTGTTCGACCTCAGGGTTCACACTCTCCAGGGCTCAGCCCTGCTTTACTTTGATGGCTCCATGTATATTCCTTCCGAAAAGCAGTAGAGTGCCAACAATGCTCACCGTCGCCCTAACCCTCCGCTCAACTCGGACCCCGCCTGCTTTGTCCGCCGCTCTCTCTCAGCTACTCGCTTCCTCGGCTTCGTTCATCGCCTCGGTGCAGGCGGGGCCGGTTAGCTTCATTCGTTAGGCCGCTTCACGATGACTCGATTCATGACTCAGCCCTGGGAAAGCATCCGCCAGTTCTACACCGACAGGCAGGCCGATGGCTCACCTTCGATTGCCTCAATGGTCGAGTTAGTCACCAAGATCGAAAGTTCTCAATACGCATCCGGCCTTCATGCTTGGACTTCAATGTTCGATCTATGCATCGTCCAAGTCCCGGTGAACTATCCATACAACGGACCATTCTTGAAAGTGTCTCCAGCCGAAGGCGGTAAACTCGATTTCCGCTACATGGATACTAGTGATCCAGGCAATCAGTGGCATCGCCTCGTCGATGGCTCTGACGGGTTTCACCGCCTTGAGTCTTTCCTTGATCAATTGCACTGGTTCAGCCGTGCAACCTAGCGGCCTAACCCTCCGCTCAACTCGGACCCCGCCTGCATTGCCTTTCGCTCTCTCTCAACTTCTCGCTTCCTCGGCTCCGTTTATCGCCTCGGTGCAGGCGGGGCCGGTTAGCTTCATTCGTTAGGCATCCGCGATGTTCAAAAACCCCTTC
>JAKAGP010000329.1 GCA_021825785.1 Nitrospirota bacterium | reverse complement strand
AGGGCATTGCGACCTCTGCAGGTGTGATGCTGCAGCTTTATCCCTTGTGGGCTGCTGTGGGTCTGGCATTTTTTGTGGTGATGCGATTAACAGGCAGCCGCCTGAAATGGCCTGAGGCGGGCGCGATGTCTTCCATGGGCACGTGGCTCGTGTTTACCATCCTGATGCTCGCTTTTGTAAGCCCGCAGGCTGCCATCTACGCCGCTTTGATGACGCTCTTTCTCGGCTGGCGGCACAAGAAGAATTTCCAGAACCTTTTGTCGCACCGCGCCGCATGAGGGCGGCCGTTCATAGGGGTCACAGGAATAAAATGCCAATATTGATTTCAAGGTCAGCGGCGCCGGCGCAACCGGCCAAGTCGGCCGTTCCGCGGGGGCGCCCCGATGTGCGGACCGCGCCGCAGAACAGTCCCGAACTATGAGCCCAAACCAACGGCTGGCTTTTTATGATTTCGATGGAACTCTGACTTCAGGCAATATCGTCAGGAGGTACGCTTACTTCACCCTGCACCAGCCGTCAAGGTCACGGGCGTTGCTGAAGTTTTCAAAAATGCTCCTGAGTATCCCGTGGTGGCTAGCTCTGGAATCCCGCTCGAGGCGCGAGTTCAACGTGGTTTTCTTCCGGGAGTATCGCGGGATGCGCAAGCAGGAATTGCAGGCACAATCGCAGAGGTTGTTTGACGAGGAAATTCTGCCGTCCATTTACCCGGACACAACCGTGCTGCTTGAGGAAGACCGCAGGCAGGGATTTCTGCCGGTGCTGGTCTCCGGCGAACTGGATGTTGCTCTTGACCGTGTAATCCAGTACTTTGGATTTCATTCCGTGATCTCGAACCGGCTGGTTTATTGGAACGGGGTCGCAACGGGAGAAGTGGAAGCTCCGCTTATTGCCGAGGAAGAAAAAGTTCACGCAATGGAAAGACTGTGCCGGCAGTATGGCACGGAAATGAAACAGTGCAAGGCTTACTCGGATAGTTTTTCGGACCTTCCCATGCTGGAGGCGGCTGGAATACCAACCGCCGTCAATCCTGACCGCAGGCTCCGGCGCGTGGCGCAGGAGCGTGGCTGGACCATTCTGGACCTGAAGAGAGGTATCGATGTCAAACGGAGCCGGGAACAATCACCCGGCGGAGTCGCCGGCGTTTGAGTTCGGCGAGCCCACCCCCAACGCTGTAGGACGCAACGCGCTGGTATCACACGAGGGCACGGTAGTTCATCTGGATGGCAGCTCGGCCAACCGGCTGATGTGGTACGGTGAGGACCTGCTCTCCGTCAAAATGCCGGCAGGCACGCGCGTGGTCTATCCTAATCCCACGATTTCCGGCCTCAAAAACCGCGAGGCTGGCATTCGTTACGCCATCGACCACCCCGAACAGATGGAGCCGCTCTCGGCGCTGCTGCGCCCGGGAATGAAGGTGACCATTGCCATCGACGACATCTCCCTGCCCCTGCCGCAGATGAAGTCCCCGGACGTCCGGGAATCAATCCTGACCATTGTGCTGAAGCTCTTGGCCGAGAAAGGCATCGAGGACGTCCACATCATCATCGCCACTTCCTACCATCGGCGCATGACGGCGGCGGAAATCCGGCACGCCGTTGGCAATCGAATTTTTTCCAAGTTCTACCCCGATTACCTCTACAACCACGACGGCGACGCGCCTGACGGTATGGTGGACATGGGCAAGACGGACCATGGCGAGAGTGTCCGCATCAACCGGCGGGCGGCAGAGTCCGACCTGCTGATTTACGCCAACATCAATCTGGTGCCCATGGACGGCGGAAGCAAGTCTGTCAGCGTGGGTTTGTGTGACTACCCCACACTGCAGGCCCACCACACGCCACAGACAATTCTGGCCTGCGATTCCTATTTTGATCATACGCGGTCCGCCATGGCGCGGTCATGCGACCGGATTATGGAAGTGATCAACCGGCACCTGAAGGTGTTCCACATTGAGACGGTGCTGAACAATCAAATGTTTGAGCCCGCCATGGCGTTCTTTACCAAGAATGAAGATCACTGGTCCGGCGTGGACCGCGCCATGTTTGAGGCCACGCGCAGGGGCCTCGGCCTGCTTCCCCGCTCCGTCAAACGAAAAATCCTGTTTGCGATTCCGGCGCCTTATCAGATGATCGCCGTCCATGCTGGAGCAACCCAGGCCACGCACGCCAAAACACTGGCCTATTGCTACGCGCAATACTGTTCGCCGCTCCAGGGGCAGTCGGACGTTGTGGTCTATGGCATCCCGTTTGTGATGCCCTACAACGTGCACTCCATCCTGAACCCTCTGCTGGTCCAGACCATGGCGCTCGGATATTTCCATAACATGTACCGCGGCATGCCGGTGGTAAAGAAGAACGGCGTGCTGATCATTACGCATCCGCTCTATAACGAATTCGATCCGCTGCACCATCCCTCCTACATCGAGTTTTTCAACCGGATTTTGACCGAGACGCGCGATTCGGTGGAATTGCAGCGGAAGTACGAAGAACAGTTTGCGCACGACCCCGAGTACATCCGCATGTACCGCACCGGCCACGCATACCACGGCGTGCATCCGTTCTACATGTGGTATTGGGGAGAAAACGGGCGCGCGCACACCGGTAAGGTGATCGTGGTAGGAGCGGAATCAAGGCGGGCGGCCCAGATCATGGGATGGGAAACCGCAGAAAACATGAACGAAGCCCTCGACATGGCCCAGAGCCACGTGGGCCGCAAACCCAGCGTTACCATGATGCACTTTGCGCCCATTATGATGGCGGACGTGCAAGGAACACCGGAAAGCATCTGATGGCAGCAAAAACTGTTCTTATTACGGGAGCAACAGGTTTCCTCGGGAAACACCTGGTCGAGGTTCTGAAGACCAGGAAGAACTCCACGCGGCTGCGAGTGCTCTGCCGCGGGCTGTCTCCGTGGGAGCAGGACAAGGACGTGGAAGTGGTCCACGGCGACATCGTCAACCGCGAGCAGGTGGATCATGCGGTCGAGGGCGTCTCGCAAATCTATCATCTGGCAGGGGTGGTTTCACGCGAATCGAAGGACCAGGAGTTGCTTTACGCGACCCATATTGAAGGCACTCGCAACGTCTGCGAAGCCGCTTTGAAGCATAATGTGAAAAAGGTGGTGGCCGTTTCCAGTTCGGGGACCATTGCCGTAGGCACAACCCCGGTTGTGCACGATGAAACCTCCGGCTACAAAAACGAAGTGGTCCGGGAGTGGCCCTACTATCTGAGCAAGATTTTTGCGGAAAAGCTGGCGCTCGATTATCAGGCCCGCACTGGATTGAATGTGGTGGTCGTCAACCCCAGCCTGCTGCTGGGCGTCGGCGATGACCGCAATTCCTCCACGCGCGACGTGGCGCTGTTCCTTCAGGGCGAGATCAAAGTGCTCCCCAAGGGTGGACTGAATTTTGTAGACGTC
>JAKAGP010000328.1 GCA_021825785.1 Nitrospirota bacterium | reverse complement strand
CAGGGGAGAGGGACCTGCCGAAGGCGGTGTCCGGCTTCGCGTAAAACCCCCTGCCGGTCATGTCTATCGCGCCCTTGAGCATAACGTTTTTGCAGATGTTCACGCACCTTCCGCAAAGGATGCATTTATTGGGGTCAAAGGATATGAAAGGGTTGTCCTCCTTTTTTGGGAGGTTCCACCGTTCGCCTTCGTATTTGCTGGGGGCCGCATCATAGATGAAAGCCAATTCCTGCAAAGAGCAGTCCCCGGCTTTTCCGCAGCGCAGGCAGTCGTTAGGGTGGTTGGAGAGGATCAGGGAGAGCATCGTCCGTCTGAGGTCTGTGAGGCTATCGCTCTCTGTTGTGATCTCCATGCCGTCTTGTATCGGCGTAGTGCACGAAGAAAGCGGCCTGTTTATGCCTTTCACCTCGACCAGGCAAAGCCTGCAGCCACCGTAGGCTTCCAGGCGGGGGTCAAAGCAGAGGGTGGGTATGAAAATGCCCGCTTCCCTGCATACCTCAAGGATGGTCTTGCCTTCCTCGCAATCGATCGGTTTTTGGTCTATTAGGACCTTAATCAACTTTCCAGCCTGTTTCCCAGCCAATTTTCCGCCTCTCCTTTCGCCGCGAAGAACTTTCCGCAAAAGTCGTACTTGTACCCCCTATTTTACCCTGCGGCAGGCAAATTTCTCAAACAATTGCCTATAAAAAATAATAATGCCTTTATCATCTGGCGGCATTTTATCCGGCTGTTTTCCTGCGGGGCCTCCACCTTAATACGTGTTCAACCAAAAGCAGTCACCCTGGAGAAGCCTTTTCGATTTTATTCCTACAAAAACGTCGGGCCAGCGGCATCAAAGGATTTTCTTCGGAAAAATATATAAATAGCGGCATGTTGACATCAGCGCAAGGAGTGATAGAAATAGGTCAGGCATGAATAAAACGGAGGGTATTACGCGCTTGTCTTTTCCATCTGGGCTTTTTGTTTTTGTTTCGGTCTTTGCGTGCGCTTTGGGCCTGTGTGCGGCAGGGCGGGGGGCCCAAAGCGGAGCGGACCTTTACAAGGCCAATTGTTCCGGCTGCCACAAGGTAGACGGCCGGGGCATACCTGGTCTGGTCCCGCCCCTTGCCGGAGACCCGGTGGTCACGGACGCCGATTCCGCAGAGCAGATCCGCACTGTTCTTTTCGGGAAGCAGGGGGAAACAATAAACGGCACAAGATATGTTATTTATATGCCTTCCTGGGCAGGCGAGCTTTCGGACCGGGAGATCGCGGCCATAATAAACCATGAGCGTTCAAGCTGGGGAAACCATTCCCCGAAGGTCTCACCCAGGGGAGTCGCCAGTATACGCAGCGACGGTCCGCGCTGACCCCTCGCCGCTCCCACGACGGCAATGGGCCCCGCTTCAAAAAGGGAAAAAACAAAAAACTGTTGACTATAATTTTCCCGGCCCTTAAAATGCGCTTATGCGTGAAATGAAAATAACAGGGGTGATGTCTTAATGGCTCCCAGGCCCAAGAAAGGGAGGGTTTGCGAGTGTTCGTATATGGGAAAGGCATTCAAGCCCACGGGAATCCCGATGACCAGGATAGAGAAGATAACGCTTTTAAGGGATGAACTGGAAGCCCTTAAGCTTTGCGACATGGATGGTCTGACCCAGGAACAGGCGGGGCTCAGGATGGGCATTTCCAGGGGGACCGTTCAGCGGATACTGGCAAGCGGAAGGAAGAAAGTGGCGGAGGCCCTTTCCGGATGCAAGGCCATCGTGCTTGAAGACATCATGTGCGAATAAAAGAGGATAAAAAAAGAAAAAAAGACTACAGCCCGAACTTCCTGAAAAGGAAATATTTGGGTAAATCCAGAAGCAGCATGTAGACGGCGGAAAACGCCAACATGATGACTGCCAGGTGGAAAGGAATAGAGGGAACGGCGATGCCGTATGTGCTTACAAGCGTGAACCCGATGATAGTTAAAACGTTAAGGAAAACAAGTTGCCCTCCGGGGCGCGATGACCAGAAGTGACGCCTTTCCCGCACTATCAGCACCCTGAACTGGCTGTTGAAAATAAGATTTAGCATCACCATTGTACGCAGCCTGTCCAATCCGAGATGAAAATACCGTATTCCCGCAAGCATCATGACGGCGTCTCCGGCCGCCATCAGCATACCGGGGAAAATCGACGCGATGGTGATATTTCTTATGTTCCACTTGTTAGGGCTTGCCGTGTGCTCCACGTTGTCCGTTGCCAGTGACATCGTGACAAAATCATTAGCGAACACGAGCAGGGACATGCCCAGCAGGGACAGCACTATTTTATGGAGCCACAGAAAGCCCATGGTCAGAATGCCTACGAATTCAATGACCTTTGTTACCTTGTTTATGACCCATGTGAGCATCCGCTGATATATCTTTCTGCTTGTTTTTATGGCGTCGATTATTACTCTTGTGCCGGGTTCCGTAAGCACTACGCTGGCAGAGGCCTTGGCCACATCGGTTGAACCGCTTACTGCTATGCCCATCTCGGCCTGTCTGAGTGCAGGGGCATCGTTTACGCCGTCTCCGGTCATCCCTACCATATGCCCGCCGGACTGAAGCAGCTTTACCACCTTGTATTTGTCCTCCGGGTATATCTCTGCAAAACCGTCTATTTTGCCAGTGAAAATACGTGTGCGGCCTTCCGCAAGGCCGCCAATGTCCGTGGCCCTGGTGATATTGCCGCCTATCCCCGTTTGCAGCCCTATCTCCCTGGCTATGGCGAGGTTGTCCCCGGTCAGCATTATCGGTTTTATTCCAAGCCCCCGCGCTTCGCCTATCATGGTTTTTGAGTCCGGCCTTGGAGGGTCTGCCATCGCCAGCAGGCCCATCAGTTCCAGGTTCTCCAGGTCATCCCCCATTGAGCGCGCAACAGCCAGCGTCCGGTAGCCCTTCCGGGAATAGTCATCGACAGTCTGCCCCAGGAGTTCCATGGTCTGGCTGTCTGCGGACCGGCACATCGAGGAAACCACCTGCGCGGCGCCTTTCACCGCCCTGAACCTTTTCCGGCCAGACTCGACAACCGCCTCGGTCCGTTTGGTGGAGGGGTCAAAAGGGATATAGGACATTTGTCTGACGGGGCCTGAAAAACCTGTGTGTTCCTTCGCGGCGTGGCCGATCACGGCCAGGTCGATCAGGTCCATGCCCTCTTCCCTGGAGGCCAGCGCGGCCACGGCGGCAACTTCTTCCTTTTTATGGCCGGCAAAGGGTTTCACTTCCACCACGGAGAGCTTGTTTTCCGTTATTGTGCCCGTCTTGTCAAGGCAAAGGATGTCTATCGAGGCGGCGTCCTCCACCGAATCCAGCCTTGTCACCAGGGCCCCCTTGCGGGCCAGTTCCATGGCCCCGGCAGCCTGCACTATGGTAAGCACGGCCGGCAGGGCCACCGGTACTGCCCCCATCAAAA
>JAKAGP010000327.1 GCA_021825785.1 Nitrospirota bacterium | reverse complement strand
CCCGATCTATCGGAAAAGTATCCTCTGAATACTTTTCTCTTTCTCACAGTCAAGGGCATGGAGACGAGCGTACGCGTAGCCAATTGTCTTGGTGAGTATACCAACATCACGCTCGTCGGCGAGCTGGTCCAGCGCACTGACCAGGATATGCTCAAGATAAAGAACTTCGGCCGCAAATCGCTGAAGGAGGTCAAGGAGATTCTTGCGAGCATGGGCCTTTCGCTGAACATGAAGATCGACGACTGGCAGGGGATGCTCGGCGAGATCAGGGAGATCCTCGCGAGCCATGGCCTGTCGCTTGATAGCAGGAACATCGACTGGGCACCCATCGTCAAGGCTTGGCAAGAGCTTCAAGCGAAGAAAGCTCAAGCCGCTGCCGAAGAGGCGGATGACGAAGAGGAAGATGAGGAATATGAAGAAGAAGAGGAGGAAGAAGAGGAAGAAGAGGAAGAGGAGGAAGAGGAAGAGGAGGAAGAGGAGACCTAATCTCATCGAGTGCCGATCCTAATCTCATGCCGGGCGAGCCCTAGACTCAGTCCGGTTTTTTTATTGACGCCTTAGCCCCATTTTGCTAACCTTCGCTAGTAATTTGTTAATTTTTAACTGTTAATTATTGATTTTAAGTATGACATCCTATTTTGTTTTCGCGCTGGTTGCAGCGCTTATTGCCCTGGGTTGGGGCGCTTACCTTGTCAGCTGGATCCTTAAACAGAGCCCTGGCGAAGGCAAGATGGTGGAAATTTCCAAGGCCATCCAAGAAGGTGCGCAGGCTTATTTGGCGCGCCAATACAAGGTGATTGCCTATATCGGCGTTGTTGTCCTGGTGCTTCTTTGGCTGACGCTTGGTTGGAAAATGGCTCTGGGCTTTTTGATCGGCGCTGTTCTCTCGGGTCTGGCCGGTTATATTGGCATGAGTGTTTCTGTCCGGGCCAATGTGCGCACTACCGAAGCCGCTAAGTCAGGCCTTAAGCAGGCCTTGGACGTGGCTGTTAAAGGCGGGACTGTCACAGGCCTTTTCGTCGTAGGCTTGGCCTTGATTGGCGTGACGGGATTTTATTGGATCTTTGGCGATCTCAGGGCTTTAATTGGTTTGGGTTTTGGCGGTTCGTTGATCTCGCTTTTTGCCCGCTTGGGCGGCGGTATCTTTACCAAGGCAGCTGACGTTGGTGCGGACCTCGTAGGTAAAGTCGAAGCCGGCATACCGGAAGACGATCCGCGTAACCCGGCAGTCATAGCTGATAATGTTGGTGATAACGTGGGTGATTGCGCCGGCATGGCCGCAGACTTGTTCGAGACTTATGTCGTGACAGCCGTGGCCGCCATGTTGCTTGGCTCGCTGGCTTTCAAGGGCAACTCGAACGTCATCCTTTATCCTCTGGTCATTGGTGGCATATCCATTATCACATCCATTGTCGGCACGTTCTTCATCCGCTTGGGTGAAAAGAAAAACATCATGGGCGCTTTGTACAAGGGCTTGATTGCGGCCGGGGTTTTGGCAGCCATTGCTTTCTGGTTTGTGGCCTACAAATTTTTCCCGGTTGGTTCGGCTATTGGTGCTTATGAAATCTTCAAGTGCTCATTCATTGGTTTGCTTGTCACGGCCGGCATGGTCTGGATTACCGAGTATTACACGTCAACTAAATATAAGCCTGTCCAAAAGATCGCTGAAGCTTCTCAAACCGGCCATGGCACCAATGTGATCGCTGGCTTGGCCATGAGCATGAAGTCAACGGCCCTTCCGGTTATCCTCATCAGCGTGGGCATCCTCTGGGCCTTTTCGCTGGCTGGGCTATACGGCATTGCTATCGCGGCCATGGCCATGCTTTCCTTGGCTGGAATCATTGTCACGATTGATGCTTACGGCCCGATTACAGATAACGCCGGTGGTATTGCTGAGATGGCCGAGCTGCCGGAAGAAGTGCGCAATGTAACTGATCCTTTGGATGCTGTCGGCAACACGACTAAAGCCGTTACCAAGGGTTATGCCATTGCCTCTGCCGGATTGGCTGCTCTTGTCTTGTTCGCGTCATATACTCAGGAGTTTGCGGATGCGGGCAAGTCGCTTTCGTTCATGCTGCAAGACCCCAAAGTCATTGTCGGCCTGTTCATCGGCGGCATGTTGCCTTATCTCTTTGGCGCTTTTGCCATGGAAGCTGTTGGCAAGACTGCCGGTGCAGTCGTGGAAGAAGTTCGCCGCCAATTCAGGACCATTGTTGGTATCATGGAAGGCACGGCCAAACCGGAATATGGCAAGGCAGTTGATATCGTGACACGCGGTGCCTTAAAGAACATGATTGTTCCTGCCTTACTGCCAGTTCTAGTACCGATCCTCGTTGGTTGGCTGCTTGGCCCTGTTGCTTTAGGCGGTTTACTCGTCGGCTCAATCGTCACTGGCTTGTTTGTTGCCATCTCGATGACATCAGGTGGCGGAGCTTGGGACAATGCCAAGAAGTATATTGAGTCTGGCCACTTTGGCGGCAAGAAATCTTTTGCCCACCAAGCTGCCGTGACTGGTGACACTGTCGGCGATCCGTACAAGGACACGGCCGGCCCAGCCATCAACCCCATGATTAAGATTTTGAACATCGTGGCACTGTTGATTGCGGCCATGATGATGTAAAAAAAGAATATAAAAAAAGAGACGCCTCACAGCGTCTCTTTTTTATTCTGCCCAGCCCTTGGCTCGCTCTAAGGCTCTTTCGTATTGTTTTAAAAATGCTTGGCCGCGCTTGAGGCGTTTTGGCCTAAAAGTTTTTTCACATTGGGTAAAGCTGGCCGCCTCTTTCCAATTTTTCCAAAGGCCTGCGCCCAAACCGGCCATCATGGCTGCACCAGCCGCAGTTGACTCCACATGCGCGGCTCGGCAAATGCGAGTGTTGCTCATGTCAGCCTGGCTTTGCATTAGGGGATTGGAGCGCGTCAGCCCGCCACTGACTTTCCAGTATTTTGATTTTGTGCCGGTTTGTTCATCCAGCAGATTAGCCATACGGGCGGCTTGGCAGGCAATCGCCTCGATTGCCGCGCGGCACAAGTGCGCCCTGGTTGTCCCGCCATCCAAGCCGCTAATCAGGCCGCGCGCCGCCGGATCCCCATCCGGCGCTGCCAAGCCGCTAAAGGCAGGCACAATCGTTACGCCGCCGGTGGTGGCAACAGAATCGGCTAAGGCATCAAACTCCTTCATGTCTTTGACCAAGCCCATCTGGTTCTTAAACCATTCAAGCATGGCGCCTCCAGTCAGGGCGCTGGTCTCGTAAGCATATTCAGCATGCTGCTGAGGCCTTTTCCAGCCAACGGTCGGCAGGATCCCACTGGCAGCCGGGCGCGGAATATTGCCAATAGTTTTTAAGGCAAAAACGCCAGTGCCATAAGTTACTGCCAGCATGTCACTGCGCATCGGACCTTGGCTAAAGAGCGAAGCTTGTTG
>JAKAGP010000326.1 GCA_021825785.1 Nitrospirota bacterium | reverse complement strand
GAGAAATATCTGGTATTCCACGGGGCAGAGAGTGTAAAAGCTCCTTGGCGGTATTTTTTGGTTGACATCACCAAGTGCGGCGTAGTGCGAGAATTAGGAAAACAGCATTCAAACAAAGTAGGTTCCGGTGCCTTTTCCCCTGATTCAAAAAAAATATATATCAGATGGACAATTATAAAAGGAGCGAACTCGTCCGGGGTAATAAAAGAATATAGCGGGCCAGGTTTTACAAATGAAAGGATTTTAAAAAATATGCCTCAACTTGGACGGGCTGAAGAGGGCAATGGCTTTTGGTATCATGGTTACAAATTTTCCAGGGATGGGAAAATTTTATTAACGGCTTATCCTATAAAAAATGTTTGGACAATAAAAATATATGATATCTCGCAGGATAAAATAATAACCAGCTTTCCTAAGGATTCTTATTTTAGTTTTAAAACAAAAAAATATTATGGTTACGAAAACATACCAGATATAACAAAAAATCATCTTCTGTATAATTTTAAAACGCCACACGGCACCGAGGTGGATATTTTTAACTATAATACCAAAAAGGTTGTCAGCAAAATAATCAATGCCCAGAAGGGGTTAGGCACTTTTTCGGGTGACGGTAAAAAAGTTATCTTTTCTGAATTTCCGAACACGACCACGTGGAAACGAAATGTACTCGTCTATGACAGACACACCGGATCTGTTTTAGGCCAGGCTGTACTGGATGAACAAGACGATATCAAAGATGTCAGTCCTCACAATAAACACTTGATCTACAAAAGAAACGGGATTCTTAAAAGCATTAAGCTTCATTAACCATGATGGCGAGTACGATGACCCGGAACCGTTTATGACGGCAATTCATGTGCTTATGTTGTAAATGGGGAACTGGTGTCCGTAACCGGCCCATCAGGGCTTACACAGTACCTCTTTCTGACCCCTATTTTGCTCGACGATATGCGTTATACTGGTAGAATATATAATTTTCTAGAAAATTTTGAATGCCAGATTATAGGGCGTACTTTAGCATCCCGGGCAGCTACTCAGAAGGCTAGACTTGAAGGGGGAGCCATAACCGGCCTCCGGCCTTCGAAAGTACCTTTTTCTATTGGAAACCTGCGTTCCTGACCCGAACGCGCCTGCTTAAAATAGCCCGCTAAAGTTGCCCACGGCGTATATCACTATAGAGAGACATGAAGAGGGTTCTTTTCGCCGTGATTCTGATATTCGCCTGTGCCGCCCCGGCCTTTGCGTCCTCTTACTGCTTCGAGGAGGCCGGGGCGGAGTACAGCGTATCGCCCCAGCTCCTGTGGACGATCGCTAAAACGGAATCCAGCTTTGTCCAGCGGGCGATTAGATGGGACCGGAACGGCACATATGATTACGGGGTCATGCAGATCAATTCCAGTTGGGCTTCCAGGCTTGGTCCCGGCGTCTGGCGGTCCCTGGGAGACCCCTGCGCCAACATCAGGGCGGGCGCCTGGATAATGGCCCAATGCGTCCAGAGGTACGGCTACACGTGGGAGGCTGTGGGCTGCTATAACGCCTCAAGTGAAAAAGGAAGGGAGAAATACGCGCTAAAGGTCTATGCGGTCTTTAAAAGATATTTCAGGCGGCCTTAGCCTGCAGGCGGTCGCGGACAAGTACGGACTCCCTTACGAGGACGCAAAGGCGGCCGTCGAGGGGGCGATATCAGACGCCCTGTCCGGCATATTCCATCTGGATGTTGAGTGCCAGATGAACGGCCAGGGATGTGAAATATACGTCTTCAGGAGTACCGGTGTCGAGCGGCTCCCCACGGGACGGCTTAAAAAGAATATCTTTCGGGCGATCAAGTACAGCATAGTCTCCGCGCTCAATATGGAGACGGTGACCCATGGTTATGAAAAGTCCCGGTACCTGGCGGGCGGGATTGCCGGCGGCCGGATTATCGCGGTGCATGAGGACCGGATTTTTGTCGAACTCGACACGGAAACGGTCAATTGCGCGCCGGGCGGACTGGCCGGGGTATGCGAGCTGGCGCATCAGACGCCGAAGGAAAGGGGCCGCTACCGGCCCGGGGATTACATGAACTTCCATGTGCTTAGTATCAAGACCTCACTAAACGGCCGTGTCCCGGCCCTGAAGGCGTCTCTCTCCAGGACCTCCAGAGGCCTTACCGAAGGGCTTTTGAGAAGACGGCTCACGGAAAGGCTCCTGAACACACAAATCCACTGCGTAAAGCGCGCGGTCGGCGTTTTCAGCCTGGTTGAGGCAAATGCCAGGATACCCGGTGAGTGCATTAAGGCCGTATCGGACGAGCTAAAGGAAAGGGTTATTGTCCATTTTGTTCAAAAATAAGGAGCCGGGGATCATACTTGGGCGGGGCCAGGCGCTTGCCAATCCGGCCCAGAGTATCGAGATAGCCGTCCCGGACTCCCATCGTAACGGCCATCTCTGGTGCTTCGGGACTACCCGCGTGGGCAAGACCCGCGTCATCGAGAACATGGCCGAGCAGGATATAAGGAAGGGCCACAGCGTGGTCCTCATAGACCCCAAGGGGGATTTGGAAATCTTCTCGAAAATAGTCCAGGTGGCCTTCGAGGAGGGCAGGCAGGAGGACCTCATGCTGGTGACGCCCATCTTCCCGGACTACAGCGCCATAGTAGACCCTCTGGCCTATTATTTCATGCCCGAGGAGCTTGTGGGGCACATCGTATCGGGCGTGGAGGTGGGCAAGGAGAAGTTTTTCTATAACGTGGCCTATGAGATAAGCCTGGTAGTGGTCCAGGCGTTGATCCTGAAGGCCAGGTCGGAAGGGAACCCACCGCGGTTCAACCTCAACGATGTCAAAAACCGCATATCCCAGGCCGACTTGAAGGAACTCAAGGACCAGATTGACGGCATCGAGACCGCCGAGGCCGAGCAGCTCCGGGCCGACATGCAAAAGATTCTGAATTCGCCCACCGACTATTACGGCAAGGTGTCCTCGTCGCTTCGCGTGGCCCTCATGGAGCTCACCTCCGGCAATATCGGCAAGGTGATAGGCAAGGCGGACGAAAACAGGTTCCTAAAGCGTCTTGAGGAAGGCAAGAGGGTGATCATGGTCGTCCAGCTTGGGTCCCTTCTGACCAGGCGGGCGGCTTACACTCTGGGGAAGGTAGTTATCTCGATGGTGCAGAGCTTCGTCGGACGGGTTTTCGCCTCGGGCCGGAAGGTCATGCCGCCCCTTTGCCTCTACATAGACGAGGCCCAGAACGTCCTTTACTACGGCATAGACGACCTCTTCGCCAAGGCCGGCGGCGCCGGTGTGTGGGTGCATGGCTTTTCCCAGTCTGTAAGCCAGCTCTACGCGGCCCTGGGGGAGGATTACGCGAACGTGATCCTGGACAATACCAACACCAAGCTCTTCATGCGGGTCCCGGACGCGAAGACCGCACAATACGTGGCCGACCACTTCGGCGAAAGGACGAAG
>JAKAGP010000325.1 GCA_021825785.1 Nitrospirota bacterium | reverse complement strand
GGGCCGACGCCCTTCCGGCACTCCTTTCAGGGGGCGAGCAGCAGCGCGTGGCCATCGCCCGGGCACTGGCCAACAACGCCAAGCTGGTGCTGGCCGATGAGCCCACCGCCTCGCTTGACACGGCAAGGGGCACGAAAGTGATGGAAATCCTGAAAAAAATAGCAAGGGAAAACCAGACGGCCGTGATCGTGGTGACCCATGACGTGCGCATGGTCAACGGCTTCGATCACGTCTACCACTTGAAAGACGGCCGCCTTGAAAAGGACAATGGCGCCGGAGCAAGTTGATGGGCTGGACCGGGCACAAAGTTAATGAATAAATCCTGGAAATAAAAAGGGGGGGTATGAACAGAAAAACGATCCTCAGCAGTGCCATTGTGCTTTATTTCATAATCGCTTTCGAGATACTGATAATGATAAGCCCTTTTGCGGGACTCTTCTATTCCGTGTTCACCCCCATTTTTTTGGAACTGGCCAGATATCCCGCCACCCGCTGGCTGAGCGCTTTTTTTCTGCCTCACATGGTGGTCCCGCCTGATGCCTTCCTGAAATTTGTCCGCGTGATGGGGTCGGTCCTTTTTGTGGCCGGCCTGTCCGTTTTCTTTATTTGCGCCCTCCAGGTGTATGCGAATAAGTTTCTGAAAAAGGGCACGGCTTTAAAGGGTCTTTACTCGGTCATAAGGCACCCACAGTATGTCGGGCTTGCGATGGCTGGAATCGGCCTTGCCATACTGTGGCCAAGGTTCCTGACCATGGCGCTCTGGGTGGTGATGGTCGGTCTTTATTATCTCCTCTCCAAGGACGAGGAGCGGCGGATGCTCAAGGCATACCCGGAGACATACGGGGCGTATATGGAAAAAACGGGTATGTTCCTGCCAAGGAAAATAGAAAGGCCGCTCTCGCCACATAGTATCTTTGGGAAGTTTGCCCTGTTTGCCCTTATCGCGGCTTTTACCATCGGGAGCGTCTTTTTTCTTAGGTATTACACGGTAAAACAGCTTCCCCTCTTGGAGGAAAACCCAAATGCTTCAGGCCCTCATGTGGTTGCCCTGGCCATCATGCAGGATGACGTGCAAATGATGGACCACAGAATGAACGATATCCTTTCGATGCCGGAGGTGAGTGCCAGGCTTAAAGACAATGAGAATTATCTTGTCTATTTCATCCCGCCGGATTACATCATGCAGGGAATGATCGCCGACACCGGGAATGAGTGGAGGCTTTACACAAGGCACCATTTTACCATGGGCAGGTTCATGGACTGGGTGTTCCATCCTTTCAGCCATCTTGCGGGGCACCACAATTGCGCCAATATGGGGCCCTCAAGCCACGGCATGGGGATGGGCATGGTGAGGCGACTGATTTTTCTGAAAATCTCCGGCGTGGCGATGAGTCGGCCATCCGATTTCTTCTCCATAAACGCAAATAGGGTTCCAGAGTTCATGGTAGACGTGGATGTGCATAATCTGAAGCTTATCCAAGCGAAGGATTTACCAGCGGATACCGGCTGGGGCAAGCTGCCGACGCCCATGTTTTAAAAGGTAGAGCGAAAGATTTTAATGGTGATAGAACACATTCTTAGAAACAATTCAATGATGTCATCCGGAACGAGTTTGAAAAAGGCGATCTCGGGGTCCATGGAAAACGGAGGAGAGGTACTAGTCGGAAAAGATGGAAGAGGCGCCAAATAATATAACCGTCAAGGATATATTTCTGAAATTTCTCAAGATAGGCACTTTCTCTTTTGGAGGGGTGTATTCGATGCTCGCCTTTTTCGAAAGGGAACTCGTGGAAAAGGGAAAATGGCTTACTTATGAGGAGTTTGTCGAGAGCGTGGCAATAGGACAGATGACGCCTGGACCGCCCATCGTGAACACCGGTATCTGCATCGGATACAACCTGAAAAGAATAAAGGGCGCGCTTGCCGCGACCGCCGGCCAGTCGTTTACCGGGATCCTATTGGCCATCCTCCTTGCAGTCTTCTACGTGAAAAGCAAAGGCAATGTTCTGCTGATCTCAGTTATGAAAGGCGTGGGAGCTGCTGTAGTAGGGCTCCTTCTTTCGATAATTTTCAAGATGTCAAAAACCACCATCAAAGACGTCAAGTCCGCGCTGTTTGCCTTGATTGCATTTTTCGCGCTTGCATTGTTTAAGCTGAACCCCATCGGTCTTATTTTGGCCTCCGGGATTGCGGGCCTGTTCGTGTATAGGGGAAGGCATTAATGGTACTGCTGAAATTCTGCTGGATACTTATTGTAATCAACGCCCTCACAATAGGAGGCGGCTTTGTGATGCTTCCTATGCTCCAGAAAGAATTCGTGGTGACAAATCATTGGCTTACCAATCACGAATTTCTGGACGCAATCGCTATCGGCCAACTCACCCCCGGTCCCCTGACTGTAATGAATGCCGTTATCGGATATAAGGTCAGCGGCCTGACCGGGGCAATATTGGCAATGGTCAGCTCTTACCTGCCCTGTATCATCATCGTGACGGTTGTGGCCAAGTACTATTATGATTACAGGGAATCAATAATTGTCCGATCTGGTTTCAAAGGAATAAGACCCGCCGTTATAGGATTGCTGGCGGCAGTGGCGATTTCCCTCGGACATACGGCGCTTGTAGACCCCCGCACCTTCAGCATAGCCATATTAAGTTTCGCTGTTATTGTTTTTACAAAAATAGATCCTTCCTTTGTAATTATCGGGGCGGGAATTCTAGGGGCAATATTGCTATGAAAGGCTCCTTATTGCCTTTTACCCTAAACAGTAACGCTCGTTCGCTAAACGGCGGTGAACCATTGTACCATGGGACCACAGTCATCGGTCTTTTTCTGTCTTTTCTTAAACTCGGCCTCACAGCCTTCGGCGGCCCCGCAATGTTCGCGTACATAAGAGAGATGGCTGTAAAGAACCACAAGTGGCTTGACGAAAAGACGTTTAAGGACGGCGTCGTTCTCTGCCAGTCCATTCCCGGCGCCAGCGCCATGCAGTTAGCCGCATATGTAGGTCTCAGGGTAAGGGGTGTCGCGGGGGCGCTGGCGTCATTTATCGGGTTCGGATTGCCTGCCTTTCTTTTGATGCTGGCACTTTCTTCGCTGTATGCCAGATATCATGAAGTGTCACGCATTGCCTCATTGTTTAGCGGCTTGCAGGTTGCCGTCGTCGCCATAGTTGCAAATGCAACATATTCTTTTGGAAAAAGCGCGTTAAAAAATTTCAAAGATATTGTTCTCGCTGTTGCAGCCGCTTCTCTCTTCTGGTTGGGAGCGAACCCTTTTTTGGTAATTCTGGCCTCCGCCTTGACAGGCATAATACTTTTCAGAAACCAGGGCGCTGTCGCCGTCTCAAACGAAGCAAAAAAACTGGATAGATTAAATCTCAGGCAATTTTCAGCGCTCATCCTTATTGTGCTTGCCGGGCTTTTTGTGCTCTATCTGAAAACCA
>JAKAGP010000324.1 GCA_021825785.1 Nitrospirota bacterium | reverse complement strand
AGTTTCGGCCATCTTCCAATTCTTTCGACACCTCATCAGTGGTTCACTCGCGTTCATCTCTCTGATTCCCACCTGACACTTCTAAGAGTGCCTTTTCCTTAACGCTAACCACACCGGCTCTTTACCGATGCAGCTTAAGGCGGTTTGAAGCCTGCTCCTGTAAGCCGGCTCCGAGGGGCCTACCCTCATCTCTTGCGCAGCACGGCTTCGAAAGAAGACCTCTTTGTTTCCTCCTTTCTTCGCCTTCGTGGCGCACTTTCCCGCGTAAATCCTCGGTAGTTTCGGTTTTTTGAAACTGCGGACTTTCAGGTGAAGCCGAGAGGCGAGCCTTGTTTTGAATCTTCTGCCACTTATGAGGACGAAAACCCCCAGAGAGAGTAAAGAAAGCGGATGCCTGCAGATTGACATCTTTCGTATGTGCTCAATATAATTAGGAAAAATAAGTACTGAGGCGAAAAGATTAAATGACTAAGGCTGACCTAGTTGAGATTATATTCGAGAAGGTGGGGCTGCCGAAGAAAGAGGCGCAGACCGTCGTGGAGAGCATTTTCGACACGATCATGCAAGCATTCAAGGACGGAGAAGGGGTGAAGCTCTCCGGGTTCGGCGCCTTCAGTGTCAGGCAGAAAAGGTCCAGGAGGGGCAGAAACCCCAAGACAGGCGATGAGATTGAAATCACGCCACGAAGAGTGCTCACATTCAGGGTAAGCAACCAGTTGAGGGACTCTATAGAGAAGCGGGGAAGGCATTCAAGTTCGCCATTATAATTCATTCTGCCTCGCAAGGGCGATCCTCAGAGGCAGCCAATGTGAATATTAAACCAAGTGACACAATAGCAGGCTTGCCCTCGCTGAAGATGCGTGATCTTTTGCAAGCCTGTCGTCATTTATATTCTCAATCGAACCTGGATTTCAAGGCTTTTAAAAATATCTTACGCGGAATGGAGATCACCGCGCCAGCAAACGTTTTGTTCCGAAATATGATCAGCGAGGGGCTGATAGAACCTCTAACTGATGGGAAGGGTTCCTCTTCAAATATCGTGGGAGACTCGACCACCGGCCGTTGGCAGACCACGAGAAAAGGCACTCAAATATCGGTCGCAAAAGCTACCCAACCAATTTCAAGAATAACTGCACTCAAGACACTTAAAAATTTCCTGGAGAGGGCAGAGGCTGTCAGAAGGAGCCCAAAATATATTCTCTTTGTTGAGAAGGCTATCTTATGTGGCAGCTTTCTCATGAAAGAGAAGGAGAAGCTCGGCGATTTGGATATTGCATTTCATTTAACGCCTAAATTCAAAAAAGGCAAGGAATGGTCGAAGGCATTAAATAGAAAGATTTTGGAGGCCAGATGTCAAGGAATGTCGTTCATGGCTTCCCTAGGATGGCCGGAAAAAGAGGTGATACTCTTTCTTAAAAAGCATCAGAGGGCTCTCCATTTGATAAGCACCTTGGACGGTATGGAAAATGAACCTCATATACCGATTATCAAAAATGGCAAGTCTACTGCCAATGCACGCAAGCTTGCTGATATTAAAAAAGATATGACTCAAGGAGACACGTAATGAAAAAAGCGGACGGAATCATTATCCATGAGACTATTGAAGAGATAGCAGACCCCGCGCATTCCTGCCTTGTGGTCTGGGACGTCCAGAACGGCCTCGTGGACAGGATATTCAACAAGGATGAGTTCCTGTCCAATCTTGCAAGTCTGCTCAAAGGGCTGAGGGGGAAAATGCCTGTCGTCTATACGCTTATTACCCCGCCGCCGATGGCGTTCCGCTCGCCATGGCATATTTTTTCCATGATGAGACGGTTCCATGTAAGCGAGCCCGGACAGTTGCGTCCTTTCCTGGCCCCCGGCACAGTGGAAAGCGAGATACCGGAGGCCGTGAAGCCTCAAGAAGGCGACGTCTTGCTCGACAAGCCCTCGGCAAGCATATTCATAGGGACGAATTTCGAGAACATGATGAGGGCCAGGGGGATAACCACGCTGCTTTTTACTGGGATAGCCACGGAATATGGTGTTGAGTCCTCTGCTCGTGATGCCTCAAACAGGGGATTTTATCCGGTCGTGGTCGAGGACTGCGTCTCATCCATGGACAGGGACGCCCACGAGCGCTCGTTAGCGAACATGGAAAAACTGGTAATCGTAAGCGCCTGCGCCGAAATATTGAGAAGCGTCGGGGTGCCGGGTATCGGCTAATCACGACCGGAGCATGGCTGCAGGCCCCCCCGGCCGTCCGCCGCCTGATGGCCGCCCGGGCGGCGCGCTTTTTGCGGCGTTAACGCTCTATCTTTACACCCTTGGGTGGACGGCGCCGGAGATAGGCGGCACGCTTTCAGCCGCACCGCTTGCGGGCGCCGTGCTCACCTTGATTGTCGGGCCCTTGAGCGACCACCGCGGCCGCTGTGGTGGGCGGCTTCGGCCGGGGCGGCAACGGCAGTGCCGGGCCCTTCGCCCCTCTGGAGCAGGCTTGGCTGGCGCAGGAACTTCCCGCAACGAGACGCGGCCGCGGTGTTCAGCGCCAATGCGGCCATCGGTTTCCTCGGCATGGCCCTGGGGGCGCTGCTTGCAGGCGGCGTGCATCTGCTTTCGGGCCCTCTGGGCATGATGCTCGCCTATAAATCGCTGTTTCTGCTTTCCATGGTCGGATCGGTCCTGGCTTTTATCTTCATCTCCAGCCTGCACGAACCCAAAAACAAAAAATCCCATCCAGGACCGGCTAGGCGCCAGGCGGAGAGAGCCATTGACCGAGACCAGGTTGCCGGCGGTAAAAACCGCGCCGAAAACCGCATGCTGGGACGCCTGATCATCGCCAATACACTAAACGAGCTCGGTATCGGTATGATCGCGCCGCTCATCGCCTACTGGTTCGCGCTCCGGTTCAGGCACGGCCCTGGCTCCATCAGGCCCGCCCCGGCCGGTAGCTTCCTGTGGGCGCCCTCGGTTCGACCGTTGTTGCGCGCGTGGCCCGGCGACACGGGCTGGTCCACCCAGTGGTTGTCATACGCGGCATAGGGCTTCTCTTGTTGATGGCCGTCCCGCTAATGCCGGTCTTCAGAGCGGCGGCGGTCTTGTTTGCGCTCCGGTCGGGGTTCAACTAGGGGACCGCGGGAGTGCGCCAGGCGCTTGTGGCCGGTCTTACGTGGTGCACTTTGGCGGAGCCCCACTGGGGCACATCGAATCTTTCCTCCCTCACAGGCAGCAGGAGGGCCTTTTCCTGCTCCTCAAATACGATGCGCGGCCTTTTCCTTGTTGTGCCGTGGATCCGCATGCCCGCCGTCATCATGCACCATTTCACGGCCTCCCTCTGGGCATGCTCACGGTCGAGGAAATCTTCTCCCTTGAAGAAGTTCTCCCGCACATACGGTATTTGGCGCTCAACGGTAGCTTTTCCCTGGGGATGGCGCGCAATGGCCGGGTCTATGATAAACCCCTGATAT
>JAKAGP010000323.1 GCA_021825785.1 Nitrospirota bacterium | reverse complement strand
GAGGTGATAAGCCATCTTGCCAGGCCTCTGACCCTCTCGGTGAGGCTTTTTGGCAACATGATAGCAAAGCACATAATACTTATAGTCCTTGCGCTGCTTGTGCCGCTGCTGATACCGGATTTCATATTGGTGCTGGGTTTGGTAGTATCAATTGTCCAGGCCTTTGTTTTTACCCTTCTGTCAACGCTGTATCTCGCGGGCGCCGTCGAAGAGGCCCATTAGAAATTTTTTTAAAAAATTTTCAATATAGAAAGGAGGAAATTCATGAAGAAAAAACTTTTGACCGTGCTCCTTCTTGCTTCCGCGCTGCTCTTATTGGCGGCTCCGGCCGTCTTCGGAGCTGATGCCGCCGCCGCTGCGGCCCCGGCCGCCGCTGCAAGCAAGATAAGCTACTATGCTTTTGCTGTGCTCGGGTGCGCCATAGGCATAGGGCTTGCTGCTCTCGGGACCGGCATCGGGCAGGGACATGGCTTGAGAGGTGCATGCGAAGGTGTTGCCAGAAACCCTGGCGCATCGGGAAAAATCATGACGACCCTCATCCTTGGCCTGGCCATGATCGAGTCGCTGGCGATTTACGCGCTGGTCGTTGTCCTCATCGTCTTTTACGCAAACCCGTTCAAACTGTAAGACAGAAAAACTCCAAAAAACGGAATAAAAAAGGGCCCTCGGGGCCCTTTTTTATTTTGGATTTCAGGGGTCGTGTGGGCTCTTATTATTTCCGGGCGGACAGTCTCCTGCTGCCAGGTGATATGATCAGCGCTTTCAGGGTAAAAGGGCCCAAATCGTTCGAATGCAAATAGGGGGATGAAACCGTCTCCTCTTTCGAGCCTGGAAAGAGCGCCAGAAACTTCGAGGGTACGCTTTTTCCCTGGCGGCAGATAAATATCCCCCCATCATCGAGGGCCTCCGGATGCAGCGCCGCCTTATGCAAGGGGATATAGAATGCCCCCGGCATGGCGGCAAGGATATTTGCCGCGATATAAGAATCTTCCGGACAGGAAACTACAGTCAGGCCGCGCAAATTTTTAATTCCATTCTCCATGGCGTCTGTTTCCAGTTGCCCGGACAACTCAGGATAAGGTATGTGTATGCGTTCCGTTTTTCCGGTAACATCGGGGAAGAAACCCGCCAGCGCCCTTACGGCAAAGACAACGGCCGCGATTGTCATGCATAAATATCCAAGATAAGCAAAATGGGCGCGGGGTGACCTTGATTTCAGCATGGAAAAACCCGCCAGGGGCAGCGTGAAATAAACGGGAGTAAGCCAGCGGGACTGGAAGTGGGCGGGATTAAAAATGATTATGCCCGCAAGCGGAACAGCCAGGCCATACAGTGCAAGAGCGGGAAATATTCTTTTTGGAGAAAGATATCCAGGGAATGCTTCGGCCCCGCTCTTTTGCTCTGCTCTGAAAAGCCCGCCAAAAGACATTTGTCTTCCCAAAAAAAGCTGAAAGACCAGCAGAAACAGGATAACCTCCAGATAGGCGGAAAACAGGAAAATCGGGAAAGAACGGCCTTTGGGGAGCCCGAAGCTGGATAATTTATAGACGTACTGCACGGAGGAAAACCCGTTATGCGCAAGCCAAAGGAAATGCGGCAGGACCATGATTAAAAAAATAAAAGTGGAAAGAAATATTTTTTTATTGAATACGGCGCGCCTGCCATACGCATCAGTTACGCCAAACAGGAGCATCGCGGACAGGCAAAAGACGAAATTATACTTTGAAAGCATCCCCAGACCGCAGGAGGCCCCAAACAAGATATAATCACGCCCGGTCCCATAAAAGAGCAATCGCAGAAAAAAATAGCACGAGACAACTGCCATCAACGAAAGCAGCACGGTATTGCTCAGGTCGCGATTTGTCTCGTAGGAATATATAGGGAAAAGAAGAAGACAGCCTGTCGCCAGCAGGGATTCCCCCGGTTCCCAGAAAATTCGGGCAACCAGGTAAAAAGATATATAAAAAAGCAGAAGCATGCCGTATTTCAGCAGTACGAGCATGACCAGACCTCTTCCCGAAACAAGCGACACAAGCCAGACTATCCAGGTATAAAGCGGCGCCTGATGGGCATATCCCAGGTGGAAAGCCGCCCCGTTGATGAACTGTTCCGCTTCATCAAGTTCCATGGCAGGAGAGACAAGCAGTCTTAATATCGCATAAGAGGCACAGTAGAGAAAAATAATGAGGACGGGTGTGAGGTCTCCCTTTTTTAAAACAGGGAATCCGGAGGCGTCCGGAATAAACGATCTAAAGCCCGTTTCCCCTGATATGTGCCTTTCCCTGGCGATTGCGGAAGAGCGGAGTTTTTTCCAGCTCTTTATAAAAAAATTTAAAAAAAAGGTATCGATAGACATAAGGGATAAAACCCGATATATTATTGGTCAAAATACAGGTCTAGTCAATATGTTATCATTTATACATGTCTGAAACATGGTATGAAGACCTCCCCGAATCGGAGGAAGACAGGATCTACACCGAATCGGTAAAACGCATTCAAAACGGCGTTGCCGAAGGTATGTCTTTTGAGAAGGCCGCAGGCCTGATAGATGTCAAGGACGAGGCGCTGAAAACGGATATCCTGACCGATGCGCTCAAGGTGCTGATCGCTCAATTCCATTTTACCGAAGGACTGCCGCTTGAAAAACTCGCCAAAAAGCTTGGCCTTTCGCCCGCGCGGGTTGAAGAAGCTAAAAAAGAGATGCTGGCGGAAGTGGAACAGGCCGCGATAGAAAAATACAAGGAGGAGTCGGGGAGTTCGGGTAACGCCTGAAAAGGCCGCTTATCTTTCTTCAGGAGAAGCGGCCTTTTGAGAAAAACAAAAACTTCTCCGCGGACGTGATGGACATAAGCATTTCAAAGATCGGTAAAAACAGGGTTTTCAGGGACAATCTGCGGTTCGAGGTGACACCGGAGCTGCTCTTTAAGCCAAGGTTCACGAGTTCGGGGCAGAACGAGGAACTTATCAAAGAGACCCAGGGGTTTTCTTTCTATGTGGAGTACATGGAGGAGATGCCCAAACCGGCCCTCATGATAATGAAGACCTATTGCCTGAGTTCAAAAAGTATCGGCCAGATAACCGACGCGCCGGAAGACCTCCTGTGGGGGGCCGTTCGTGAGACCGGAGTAAAGGACATTGTGGGTATGTATCCGCTCAATAAACCCCTGGCAGACTGGATAAAAAGCCGGATAGAAGCGCACGCAAGCTAAACCGGTTCTGCCTGGTTTACCTGTTTCTAAAAGAAACCTTGGATATTTAATTCCCCTCGCCCTTTTTTCTTGATCCTGCCGCGTATTTCATCATGGGAATTGTTTGTTACCCCTCCCGTACATTTCGACTAACGCAGCGGATACAAGAATGCGCCCTGAAATTTACTCCCAAAATTTTCTCAAAAAAGTGTAGATTACTACCAGGATAAGATGGGCATGCGCTGATTAAAAATAAAAAT
>JAKAGP010000322.1 GCA_021825785.1 Nitrospirota bacterium | reverse complement strand
TGGCGAAGTGGTAGTCTGTCATCCAGCTGTTGAGCGCCTCAAGCCAGTTGCCCTTGCTGAAGTCCGCATAAACGTAGTTGCCCCACCACTGATGCCCTATCTCGTGCCCGAGGGACGTTTTGACAATGAACGGCAGGCGAAGCACCTCTCCTCCCATCAGGGTGAAGGTGGGCATGGACAGGCCCGTCGGCAGCAGGTTTTCGACCACAGAAAACCTCTTGTACGGGTAAGGGACAAGAAGCTTGTCAAACATGGCCAGATACTTCTTCGTGTAATCGAGGTACTGTTTTGCCAGGCCCTGGTCCTGCCGGAAAAAATAGGTGTAAACGTCCACGCTGCCGATCGATGACCTGGTCGCAACATACGGGCCCGCCACAAGGTCAATTCCCCCAAGCGGATGGGGAAAGCTGAAAATATATTGTTTGCCGCCGGGCGTCTTTACAGAGGCAATGCCGTCCGCCTCGGATATTGCCGAAAAATCCGGCGGCACAACGGCACTGAGATCATAGAAGGCCAGGCCTTCAAGCGAAGGGTACCAGTTACCAGTAAGAGATATGCCTTTATCGCTGATAACGCTGCCGGACACCACACCTGGATTTTCGGGGTTTGATCCATAACTGCCGCTTGAGACCTTTTGATATTTTATTTCCAGGAGGCCTTTCTCTTTGACCTCGACCTGGCCTTTGGCCGGTTTCTCATCAAGAGGCTTTCCGTTCAGGGACATGGACAATATCCTCAGGTCTCCGGTGAAGACGTTTGCCGGCTTGGAAAGGTCTATCTTCGCATCTCCGTTAAGGAGGTTTTTTTCAAGGTCAAAAGAAACCGAAAGGCTGTACTTTGGGTAAGAACCTTCTTCCGCCCCCTGGGCCATCGTCTTTTGTATCATAAAAAACCCTTCCATGATGAAAAACAAGAACAGCACCATAAAAAAAACAGCCGGATATCTTCTGCCCATATAGGTTGCGCTCCTTGGCGGATATGAATTTATCCTAGATTATATCTCTTTTTTACAAATTTTAAGCTTAAATCCAAGTCCGGCATATCTTATTTTGCGGCGTCAAACCATTTTACTGACTGCTCCAAATATTTATTTGACTGTGCCAAGCGGGGTAATAAAATGGAGCTAAATAGAATTCTTGCCATTTGGCACAATTTTCTCTGGAAATAAAGGAGGCCGTCGATGAAGGTATTTATCACAGGTTCCACCGGTTATATAGGGTTTAACGTGGCGCTTGCTTTCAGGAGCGCGGGATACGACGTATGGGGACTTGTGCACAACAAGGCAAAAGCGCATAAACTCATAAAAAACGGCATACATCCGGTAATTGGCTCCATGGAGGCGCCAGACGAATATTCGGAGGCCGCGGCAAACTGCAGCATTTTGGTCCACGCCTCGGCCGATTACAAGAATTTTGAGCCGCTGGACAGAAAAACCGTCCAGACACTGCTTGGGCTGGGCAACCGGGGGGCCTGCCCAAAAACGGTCATATACACAAGCGGGGTATGGGTCCACGGCCATACTGGCTGCGCCGTGGTGGACGAGACCATGCCTCTCTCGCCTCCTGAGATCGTCTCTCACAGGCCGGACCTGGAGAAAACAGTGCTTGGGGCACAGGGGATCAAAGGGATAGTTATCAGGCCCGGAAACGTTTACGGCAAGCAGGGCGGGCTCACCGGGATGTGGTTTAACGGCGCTCATAATGAACATTCCCTCACTGCGGTAGGCGACGGATCGAACCACTGGGCCACCGTGCACGTGGAGGACCTCTCGAGGGCCTATCTTCTGGCAGCCGAAAGCGGCCTGGGGCAGGAGGTCTTTAATATCTGTTCCCCTTACAGCCTCACCGTCAATGATATGGCGACGGCCGCGGCCTGCGCCACCTCATACACCGGGGATATCCGGTTCATTCCAACCCAGGAGGCCGCAGGCAAGATGGGTGGTATGGCCCACTGTCTTGCCCTGGACCAGCACATGGAAAGCCGCAAGGCCCAAAACCTGCTCGGGTGGCGCCATCTGCATTTGAGCTTTACGGATGAGGCCGGCCTTCATTTCGAGTCCTGGAAGGCTTATCAGCAGGAAACCGGAAAAGAAAAAGCCTACTTGTGAAGTATGAAATAAAAATTGTTGCCTAGTGGCGTGGCCTCATAGCCGGCCATGCCGCCGTGCAGCTCTATAATATTTTTTATAAAGGCAAGGCCGTGCCCGGTGCCCGGCCTGCTTTTCGCGTTTGCCCCGCGGAAACCGTCTTCGTATACCTTGTCCCTGTCCTCCGGCTTTATATGTGGGCCGGTGCTGAAGACGTTGTACTTGATGCCATCCATCCCTGGCCCAAAATAGTCCCTGATGATCTGCCTGCCGTAGGAAATATATTTCTTTTTCTGGCCGGAACCGTCGGTCACCTCCTCCGTGTACTTCACGGCGTTTGAAAAAAGGTTCGCATACACCTGGGCCATGAGACCCACATCCACAACGGTTATGATGTCTCCCTCCGGTATGCCGCTGAAACGGTCAGCGACGGTTATCCCCATGTCCCTGAACTGGGAGGCGTATCTTTCGAGCTGGGGCTGGACCACGTCCTCTTTCATCCTGCAGGGTTTTGTGCGGAGCGTGAGCCGCCCCTTGTCAAAATGGCTCCTCCTGAGCAGGGTCTCAAGGAAAAGGCTCATGTTCGAATAATGTTTCTCCAGGTTGCCGAGTTCAGCCGTCAGATAGTGGTTGATCTCGGACATCTCCTGGATCATGGCCGAAAGTTCCTCATCTTTTCCAACCCCCTCGTATTCGGCAAACCTCTTTTCAATATCCAGGTTTTTTGAGATCAGCCCCTTCAGGTTCCTCAGATATAGCTTGTAAACCATATTTGGGACTATGATGTTGTGCTCTATGTCGCTTACGAGAGAGCGGATGAACTTCAGGTGCTCGATATTTTTCTCGACTATGAAACGGTTATGTATGTTAAAACCGATGCGGTTCGCGAATTTTTCAAAAAAAAGCTCTTTGTGCGCGTCCAGCCCGGAGGCCGGATGGATCTCAAGCAGGCCTAGCACATTGTCCCTTGCCTGGAAAGGGAGCTGGTCCAAAAGTATCTTTTTCCCCTTGATGCTCAGCACAAGGCTGTCGCTATAGTAGGCATGCCCATCCTGGGGCGGGGCAAAGGGCGGCCGCAGACCGGGTTTTTCCTCCCCGGTTGAGGCGACCATCGGAAAATCCCCCACAGCGGGGTCTATGACGTAAAGCCTGGCCTCCAGCCCGAAAAAGCCCTTGGGTATCGCAACGCACAGGCTGTAAAAATCCTCAAAATAATCATATTCCTGGGCAAGATCGAAAAAAGTCTTGAAGGCTGTGCTTTCCGCATAGGTGAAATTGTAGGCCTCGTAATCGGCTTTTTTAGCCTCGATCCTCTCAAGGATATGCTCTAACGAGGTCATTTGTAACATAATATATTATTCCTATTGAAA
>JAKAGP010000321.1 GCA_021825785.1 Nitrospirota bacterium | reverse complement strand
GTCTCCGTGCCGTAGCCGGCGACCCGTCCCCTGGCGTCAATCCCCAGGGAGCCCATGTCGTCGAATATTATCTTGAGGTCGCAGATGTCTTCCGTGTTAAGGGCGCGAAACGCCTCGATGGTCTCCGACTTTCCGGCCCCGCTGTCGCCGACAATAACGACGTTGGCCTCGCTGCCGTCCTTCATCTTTATGTGGACCATGGCGCCATGGACCGGCAGACGCCCCCTCTTCAGCATCGCGATATTGTGAAGGGTAAGCGCCATTTTCTTGAAGTATCCGAAATAATCCACTTCTTCGGAATACCTTACGAGGCCGGCCAGGATATTATTTTCCCTGTCCTCGTAAAACACGGTATCGGACTTCAAGCCTTCCCCCGTCAGCCCGAATATCATGACCAAATCCGGTTTTTGGTTCCGGACCTCTTCGTACCTGGCAATCTCGAACAGGTTCGACATCGAAAGGGCAAGCGATATGAAATCCTGGTGGAAGAAGATGAACGCCGTAAGTTCGCCGATTTTGGCGGGGTAGCAGAACCAGTCCGCCGGGTCAAGGCGAAGCATCTCCGGCGTCAGCGCGTCCACCTCCTCGAAGGCCCCCTTCCTCTTGTTGGAGCCGGGGTAAAGAATAACGGGCGGATTGACGAGGGAAAGCCTGATGAAGGGCACCTGCGCCAGGCCGCCGTAAATGGCTGGGCACATCCAGTCCACCTGCTCAATAAGCATTCCCATGTTGGCCCCCGAGGGGAGCTGCCTGTAAACCCTGGGGCTGTTGCCGGTGATGTTTTCCGCAACGCGCCGGTAGACATAAAGCACCAGGTTCTTGAAGTCTTCATTGGATTTTATGAACTGCACTCCGTGAAGCTCACTGTTGGTGGCCTCATGTCTTTTGGGCGCCTCCAGGTACAGGAAACGCTCGAACCTGCGCCAGAAATTGTAAAGCTCCTCGACCAGCTCGTGCAGCTCTCCCCTGTGGGAGAGCACCGGCCCAAAGTCGCGGTTCATGGCGATAATCTCCTCGGCTGAATAGCTTGCAAGCAGCCTGAGCAGGTTTACCATGTAACCGGGGATGTCGTTTCTCCCGAGCTGCGGCAGGCTATCCGAGAGGAAGGCAAAAAGCGCGCTTCCCCTGGCAGCCGTCCTTTCGATAAAACGGTCCACGAGTTCGAGAAACAGCGGGCTTTTCAATAGCTTTTCCGGCGTGTCGCAATACACACGCGCGTAATCCATGATAACTTTGTTGCGGGTGATGATATAGGGCTTCTTAATGGAAATCACTTCGATTATTATAGAACCTATTTTCTAAAAAAACAAAACAGTGGAACCTATTCCCGTCAATTAAGGCCGGGGCAATCCATCTTCAGGCAGCCTGAACCTTCCCAGCACCCTGTTTAAAAACTCCCTTGTCCTGGGGATTTTCGGATCGGTGAATATCTCCGCAGGCGGGCCCGTCTCTATGATGGCCCCCTTGTCGAAAACCATCACCCTGTCGGCCACTTCGCGCGCAAAACCCATCTCGTGCGTGGCGATAACAGTGGTCATCCCCTCATCCACCAGCCTTCTTATCACCGAGAGCACCTCGCCGGCCATCTCCGGGTCCAGCGAGGAGGTGGGCTCGTCAAACAACATCGCCTCCGGGTGCATGGCAAGCGCCCTGGCTATCGCGACACGCTGCTGTTCGCCGCCCGACAGACGGCCCGGATAGCTGTTTATCTTGCTCTCAAGGTTTATCTGCCTTAAAATCTCCCTCGCGTCAGCCTCGGAACTCTCCCTGCTCTTTCCGAGCACCCGCACGGGAGCCTCGGTTATGTTTTGCAGCACGGTCATGTGCGGGAAAAGGTTGAACTGCTGAAAGACCATCCCCAGTTTCAGCCGGACGCTCCTTATTTTTTCGGCCTCCTGCCGCGAAGGCCGCTTCGAGTTTATGGAATGAAGCTCAATTGCGTCCACTGTGACCTCGCCCTGCTCGAAAGCCTCAAGCCCGTTTATGCAGCGCAGCATCGTGCTCTTTCCGCTTCCCGAAGGGCCGATAAGGACCACGGCCTCTCCCTTTTCCACCCTGAGGGAAACACCCCGGAAAATGGGATTTCCCCCGTAGGACTTATACAGGTTTCGTACAGTTATCATCGCCTGTCTTTCTTGAGCCTTTTTTCCAGCCTCCTGGCCAGTATGGAAAGCGGATAGCTCATCCCGAAATAAAGCAGAGCGGTGATGATGCCGAGCTGGAAGAAGCGCAGCGTGCTGGCGGCAAGCATGCTGTAGGTCTTGGTAAGCTCCACCATCGCGATCACGGAGACAAGCGAAGAGTCCTTGAAGAGCGCTATGAAGTCGTTTGTTATGCCGGGGAGGGCGATTTTTACAGCCTGGGGCAGGATGACGCGCCTTACGGCAAGCCCCCTGGTCATGCCGAGCGTCAGCGCGGCCTCCATCTGCCCATAGGGCACCGCGTTTATCCCCGCCCGGTAAAGCTCGGCCTCGTAGGCGGCGTAATTCATGCCGAGCCCCAGCAAGGCGGCCGTCACGGGATTAAGCGATATGCCAACGTTCGGCAGGCCATAGTACAGGATATAGAGCTGTATCAGCAGCGGAGTCCCCCTGTAGACTTCTATGTAGGCGGTAGCCAGCCATCCAAGCGGCGGGCCGGCATAAAGCCGCATGAGGGTCAGCAAAAGCCCCAGCCCGATTGCCAGGGCCATCGATGAAACGGACACAAGCACCGTGACCCCAGCTCCCTTTAAGAGCATGGGAAAGAAACTCTTCACGGGAGCGCTCCGGCTTTCCTCAAGGGTCTCAGCGGCGGGATTCTTGAAAAATGAGGAGAGTTTTTCCTGCTTCCCATTCCAGAGGCCCCACTTTTCGTAAATCTTTTTAAGCTCGCCGGTGCGGTAGAGTTTTGCCAGTATCTGATCCAGCTTATTTTTCAATTCCACGTCGTTTTTCCGGATGGCTATGGCATAAAGGCCCTCCCCGACGGGCGGCCCGGCATACTTCAGCTTCGGGTTGGGCTTCGCGTAATAAGCCGCTATCGGAAGGTCAAGCAGCACGGCATCGAGCCTGGAGAGCGCAAGGTCCTCATAGGGCTCCACCTGTCCGGAGTATATCTTCACGTTCACACCCCCCATACCCATGAGGATGTCCTGGGCCACCGTCCCGGAGAGCGTTCCCACCTTCCTGCCCCTCAAATCCGCGATGCCCTTTATATCGGTATTGTCCCTTCGCACCACAAGCTGCTCGGTATAGACGTAATACGGCGCGCTGAACAGGACACGCTTTTTTCTCTCCTGCGTTATCTCGATGCCGTTCATGGCAAAATCGAAATCCCCGCGTTCGAGGGCGGGGATAAGGCTGTCCCAGGCATTCTGGGACTCGACGGCCCGGACGCCAAGCTGCCGCGCGATGGCATTGGCGAGGTCCACCTCGAAACCGATAAGTTTTGACGGGTTTTCCGGGTCCGGAAATACATACGGA
>JAKAGP010000320.1 GCA_021825785.1 Nitrospirota bacterium | reverse complement strand
ATCACGTTTTTTGCTTTTCGTTTTTCCCGGCCGCTTCAGGGAAAATCTGTTTATTTTTATTTTATCTTTTCTTTTGGCTAGGGTTCAGGACCCAGGGCGAAGGAGCTTTTCCACCCTCAGCCTGAGGGCGTTCAATTTGATGAAACCCTCCGCGTCCTTCTGGTCATAGATGTTTTCCTCCTCGAAGGTGGCAAGGTCCGGGTGATAGAGGCTTTTCGGGGATTTTCGGCCCGTGACCGTCAGGCCGCCCTTATAGAGTTTTAATCTCGCTGTGCCGGTCACATTTTCCTGGGCGTTGTCCATAAGCCCCTGAAGGAGCTGCCTTTCGGGGGAAAACCAGAAACCGTTGTAGACAAGCTCCGCGTACCTGGGAATAAGCGCATCCCTCTGGTGGAGAGATTCCCTGTCCATAGTGATCGACTCCACCGCCCGGTGCGCCGCATGGAGCGCCGTGCCGCCGGGCGTCTCATAAACGCCCCTTGATTTCATGCCCACGAAGCGGTTTTCCACCAGGTCCACGCGTCCTATCCCATTTTCTCCGGCGATGCCGTTGAGCGTCCTTAATATTTCAAGCGGCCCCATCTTTTTCCCGTCAACCGCCACCGGGTTTCCGCCTTCGTATTCGACCTCGATGGTCCTTGGCGCATCCGGGGCCTTCTCCGGAGGCAGGGCCATGGTGTACATGTCAGCCGGAGGCGCGGCCCAGGGGTCTTCAAGGACACCGCCCTCATAGCTTATATGGAAGATATTCCTGTCCGTGCTGTAAGGTTTTTCCTTTGTAGCCGTAACCGGTATACCGTTTTTTGAGGCGTATTCAATGAGGCTTTGCCGGGACTTGAACGGCCAGACCCTCCAGGGGGCTATTATCTTTATGTCTGGCTTCAGGGCATAACAGGTGAGCTCGAAGCGGACCTGGTCGTTTCCCTTGCCCGTGGCCCCGTGGGCAACGGCTTCCGCCCCTTCCTTCCTGGCTATCTCTATCAACTTTTTGGCTATAAGCGGCCGCGCTATGGAAGTGCCCAGGAGATATGAGCCTTCGTAGACCGCGTTTGCCCTGAGCATGGGGAAGATATAGTCCCTTACGAACTCTTCCCTCAGGTCCTCTATGTACACGTTTGACGCCCCGGTCTTCAGGGCTTTCTCATCCAGCCCCCCAAGCTCCTCTTCCTGCCCCAGATCGGCACAGAAGGCGATGACCTGGGCCCCGTACGTTTCCTTGAGCCATTTAATGGCCACAGAGGTATCGAGCCCCCCGGAATATGCAAGCACTATCTTCATTGGCGCACCTCGTTTTAGAGAAAAATCTTTTATATCAGGCAAGTAAGCCGCCCTCACCCTTGCCCTCTCCCATGGGGCGAGGGGAAGAGGTAAAACCATAGCACAAAATAAAATCAAATGTAAAACGCGGGAAGATAAAGCCCGATCGGGATTTCCTGAGGCAGACCGAGGGGGAATCTCGCGCATTAGCCTCTAAAAACCAGGTACTCCCCCACTGCCACCATAAATATCACCAGGGCGGCGGGTATCGTCCTTTTGTAAATCCCCCACAGGTCCGCCTTGAAGTATTCCCTGGAGAGTATCAGGCAGATATGGACAGGGCTCAGCAGCACCCCCAGAAAACCGCAGGCAAAGGCAAAGGATATGGCGTGCAGTACGCCTCCTCCGGGCAGGGCCATGAGAAGCGGGAAAGTGGCCCCCACAAACGCCATTGTATGGCCGGTCAGCAGGCCCGCAAGGAAAGGCAGGACGGAAAGCAGGACCATAAGCGGTATCCCCTCCCCGGCAAGAAAGCCGCCCAGGTTGGCCACCGCCCCGGAGCTTACAAGCACCTGCTTGAATACCATGACGCCCGCTATCAGAAGCAGGACGTCCATGGAGAAGGAACCCTTTACCACCTTCCATACTTCCCGCGGATTATAGCGGTAGAAAACGAACAGGCCTGCAAGGGCGGCAAGGATGGCCCACTGGAACTCCACCCCAAAGATTATGACCAGGCACAATATGGAAAAGATTGGCAGAAAACTTAAAAGTCCTTTGAAAGTTTCTTGCCTTTTTTCTTTTTCTTTTTTTTTGCCTTTGCCTCCGCGCAAACTGGCGTCCGGCGCGCAGGGGGCGTCCCCGATCCCCTTGAAGCCAAAAAGACAGCCCGTTGCGGCCACTCCCAAGGCATACGGCAGGTTGGAAAACATCAGCGGCCCCAGCTTTATTCCCGTGACCGCCCCGGCAAGGACGATACCAGGATAAAGGGGAAGCACATATTCCCACGGGTGCCTGAACCAGTAGTTCAAAAACCCCCTCTGCTCTGCCGGAAGCCCCATACCTTTGGAGGCTTCCTCCACCATGGGGGCGGAGAAATACGCTCCTCCCATGGCAGGAAGGGTGCCAATGAGAAGGGGCATGGAGGCAATTAGCGCTCTTTTCCCCCTAAAAAGACCCTTTGAGAAATCCATCATCGCGTCCAGAATCTTTTTTTCCCTGAGCACAAGCTCGAACCCGCGTATGGCGGTAAGGGCAAGGGCCACCTTTATGGCCTCGGGGTTTTTTATCAGCGCCGTTTCCACGGAGTAAAGCACGGCGCGCACCGGCATGAGATAAAGGACCGTAAGCAGGAGAGAGCCCAGAAGCAGGACCACTCCCGCCCGCACCTTTTTTCTGACTAGCACGATCAGAAAAACGAGGACGGCAACTATCCTTATAAAGTCTGTCATTTAATCTTTTGAAAGGAGGTCCCCACACTTAAAAAAGAGTCAGTGCTATAAGCCTGCCCCGGAACTCCACCAGCCGGGCCAGCTCGGCCACGAACCGCCTGTACTCGCGGCCGTTCCCCATGCGCATTGAATCCAGAAGCGGCTCGCAAAAATACCATGTGCACCTGAATGGCCTTTGCCATCTGGGAAGCTCGCACCCCGTACCGCCAAGCAGGCTGCATGCCGCATCCATAGGCCCGCTGGCAGGTTTAGCTTCCACACCCAGCGCCCGGTAGAACAAAAAGTCCTCACGCTCGGGAGTGCCATGCTTGTTGGCGCAGCAGACCTTTGTGCAGGATGGACAGACCCTGCCCGTGTGCTTTTCGATATAAGGGCTCAGTTTTTCAAAAGACCCCTCCATCAGGCGGGCAAGTTCTCCGGGTGATTCCTCGTTTACCGGCATTATGTAGTATAAATCAAGAAAGTGTATTTAAAATTTATACACTACTAAATCATCCTTCGTTTTACAAACCCTTTAAAAACAATGGCTTGAGCTTCAGGCATACATATTGCGTATTAAGTGTGGTTTAATAAAAGGAGGTTGCCGCAATGGGAGCAGGGAAAAAGATACTGGTTGTGGATGATGACCCCGTAGTAGGCCTCAGCTGCAAAAGGATCCTGGGGGCCGAAGGCTACACGGTAAACACGGTCACCAGCGGGGCGGAAGCCATAAAGAGATTAAACTCCGAAGAGGTGGACCTCCTTGTATCGGACATCAG
>JAKAGP010000319.1 GCA_021825785.1 Nitrospirota bacterium | reverse complement strand
AGACGGTGTGGCGCGGATCGGGGAGTACTGCCAGCTTTGCCAGGCATGCCTTTCAAGCTGCCAGGAAGGCGCCATCATGGAGAGCAAGGTGGATTATGCCTCCATCCCAACGGAAGACCTGGCCGCATGGAGCGGCGTGTGGGTGTTTGCCGAGCAGAGGGGCGGCAAGGTCGCCCCGGTCGCCTTTGAGCTTTTGGGTGAGGGAAGGAAACTGGCCGCCGCCAGGGGCGCAGGGCTTTGCGCCGTATTGTTCGGGGCCGCAAGGAGCGACGCCCAGGAACTTATAAAATGGGGTGCGGACAAGGTCTATTATTGTGGGGACGATATCTTCCGTGAATTTACGGATGAGCCGAACGCGGAACTCCTCTCAAGGCTCATAAGCATGCACAAGCCGGAGGTGGTGCTGGCCGGGGCCACGGCCATCGGGAGGTCTTTTTTGCCCAGGGTGGCGGCCAGGCTTAAAACGGGGCTCACCGCGGACTGCACATCGCTGGAGATAGAGGCGGACACGGGCAACCTCATTCAGACCCGCCCCGCTTACGGAGGCAACATTATGGCCAGTATCCTTTCTCCAAGGACCCGTCCGCAAATGGCTACCGTAAGGCCAAAGGTCATGAAGGCAGGCCGGTATGAGCCGGACAGGCAGGGGGAGATCATAGATGTGGATGCGGCGGGCATCAGGGCCAGGACCAGGGTGCTTGAGACCATAAAGGCCGCTGACACAGGGGTCAATGTGAACCTGCAGGAGGCGGACGTTATAATCTCCGGCGGCCGGGGGCTCAAGGGCAAAGAGGGTTTCGGGATGCTCAATGAGCTGGCCCAACTGCTGAACGGCACCATCGGGGCGTCTAGGGCCGCCGTGGATGAGGGCTGGATACCATATTGCCACCAGGTCGGCCAGACGGGAAAGACGGTCTGCCCCAAGCTTTATATAGCGTGCGGCATATCGGGGGCGGTTCAGCACCTGGTGGGCATGCAGTCTTCCGATGTGATCGTGGCCATAAATAAAAATCCTGAAGCGCCAATATTCACCGCCGCCACCTACGGCATAGTCGGAGACTTAAACGAGGTCATCCCTCTTCTGGTGAAAAAGCTCAGGGAGCGCAAGGGCGCTCAATGAAGATAGCCTTCATCTTTCCGGGCCAGGGCTCGCAAGCGGTCGGCATGGGGGCAGACCTTTTTCGCGGTTTTTCCCAGGCCAGGGAGGCATATGAGGAGGCCTCCGCCGTCCTTGGGTTTGATGTGGCAAAACTCTCTTTTGAGGGCCCCAAGGAGGAACTGGACAGTACCATAAATACGCAGCCTTGCCTCCTTGCCGCCGAATATGCGGCTTACAGGGTGTTGGCCGGAGAGGGTGTTGAGCCCGCCCTGCTTGCCGGCCACAGCCTTGGCGAATACACTGCGGCGGTCGCCGCGGGCGCACTCTCTTTTTCCTCTGCCCTCCGCGCAACCAGGCTGAGAGCGAAGCTCATGCAGGAGGCGGTGCCCGAGGGAATGGGGATGATGGCGGCCATCCTGGGGCTTTCGGGCGATGTGGTGGATGATATATGCCGTGCACTCAAAAGCGGCTATGCCCAGGCCGCAAACTATAACTGTCCGGGGCAGATAGTCGTCTCAGGAGAGACAGCCGCAGTCCTGGAGTGCATGGAGATCGCAAAAGAACGCGGGGCCAAGCGGGCGATCGCGCTTCAGGTGAGTGTGCCTTCCCATTCTAGGCTCATGGAGGGACCGGCAAAAAAGCTTGCTGAATATCTGTTCCTTGAGGCCTCGATAAAACCTTTTCCTGTGCCTGTCATAGGCAATGCCGACGCCATAGTCCTCAGTGCGCCGGACGGGCTGCGCGCCGCCCTTGTAAGACAGCTTTCAAACCCGGTGAGATGGGAGGAGTCCATGAAGGTCATGCAGGCTGAAGGGGCGCAGGTCTTCGTGGAGGTGGGACCCGGAAAAGTGCTCTCGGGGCTCCTTAAAAGGATCCTGCCCGATGCGGTCTTATTCAATGTGGAAGACAGGACATCGCTTCAAAAAACGCTCGAAGGGCTGAAGTCTTTGGGGGCCTGAGAGGCATAAGCGCTGGTCTGATAGTTGCCTTTTAAGAAGTTTTTAGTTTCGTTCAATCTGCTTTAATTGTTTCCTGGAAAACAGATCAGGCTTCTTCTAAAAAAACCTGGGCCAGAGGCCAGACCTCTATCTTGTTCCCCGTCCACACCCTCACTGAATCCGCGCGTTCCTTTTTTGAAAGAATATATTCGCTGTATTTGGCTCCGGTTATGCCCCAGTCTATGACAACGCCTTTTCCCTGTTTGCCGGTGTGCTTCAAGACCAGTCCCTTCCTTAAAAAATGCATATTATTTGAAGCCTCCCCGGAACGCCCCGATTTTTTTGTTTTTGGGCCCCGTTTGTCCGGCGGCCTCCATTTGTTTTTCGAACATCAAAAGAAGTTGCGTCTTTTCACCTGTGCCCAGTCCTGCGATGTCCGCGAAGTGGTCAAACCCTCCGCCTGAAAAGAATTCAAGGCTTTCCTGCCTGTGCTCCTTGTCCCAGAGGTCTGCAAACGACTGAAGAATAACCGCTTCGGCCAGGGCCCTAATTTTCATCGGATGCCCCCTATTTAAAAAAGCAGTTTGAAGTACCCGGAAAAATTGTTTTGCCGCCCGGGAAGATAAATAATTTAAGCAAGATAAGTCATTTCAGCGCTGCGCGATGGGGAAAAGAATAAAGCATTTTTCCCTTAAAATAGTGTCTCACAAAACCATGATTTTGTCTTTTAAAAAATGGGGGGAAAGTATTTTATTTTTTTGTGTTCGCGGTCACTTCCCGCACCCCCGTTACATCCCGAACCCATGAAAGGGCGGCCGCCACGGTTGGAAACCCGATGGTGCTGGTGACAGCCAAAAGTGTGTGGCAGAGTTCCTCCCTGGTTGCCCCCGCCGCAAGCGCCCGTCTTGCGTGGGAGTGGACCGCCCCCTCCGAACGCACGGCGGCTGCGGCTGCAAGCTGAAGAAGCTCCACCGTTTTTGCATCAAGAGGGCCCGCGCTTCTGGCCTTCTGGCCCAGCCCCTCCAGGGCCTGAAAAAAATCGGGGAACTCGTCCCTGAGCTCCTTATAATGTCCGGGCAGATCTTTCATTTCCATCTTCACATCTCTCCTTATGCGGTTGTTTTTGTTTCTTGAGGGATTTCCATGAGCTTCCGGCCGGCCTCGTAAGCCTCTTTAAGGGCCTGGGGCTTTTTCAGTATATCGCCCCTGGCGTCCACACCAAGATAACACAGCGCCCGGTGGTCCAGAACACTTATCGTCCTGAAAAATGCCTTTGCGGTGGCCTC
Source organism: Nitrospirota bacterium (assembly GCA_021825785.1). Next base: position 144 of record JAKAGP010000319.1, on the reverse strand, counting down.
TGAACAGACTTTCCCATCAACGCCGCCCATGCCGCCTACTGACAGGAAAAGTCCCGTCCGCCCTTCCGGCCCCTGCGGCAGGGGCTTTTTAAGAATATATTTCTCATACCAGAAGCACTGGCACCTGTCTATCATGGCCTTTGT
>JAKAGP010000318.1 GCA_021825785.1 Nitrospirota bacterium | reverse complement strand
TAAGAAGGCCAACAAGCTCTTCGAGTGTTGAGGCGCCCTTTGCCCCAAAAGCAGCCGTTTCTTTTACCTTCTCAGGACTCCTGTCGTAGACCGCAACCTTGTGCCGCCCCTTGAGAAGCCGCCTGGCCATGTTCTGGCCCATCTTTCCAAGCCCGATCATACCTATCTGCATCGATCTTACCTCTGCCTTTCTTTGCAAGAAAGTTTTTTTATTTTATTTTTGCAAATTTTTCATTTTTACCGGCAGCATGACCGCGGCGCCGGAATCGGCCAGGAAAAGCAGGGTCCCGTTTTCCGGTTTTATTGCGGAAGCGGGCAAGGCAGGGTCTCCTCTTTCAACCACACGCTCCAGGACCTCCGCCTTCTTTTCCCCCGCCACAAGAAAAAAAACGTTCCTGGCGCTGTTTAAGACCGGATAGGTGAGCGTCACCCTGGCATGTCTTTTTTCATCAGGGACAGCCGCCGTCAGGCGTTCTTTTTCTTTTAGCGCATCCGCCCCCGGAAACAAAGATGCCGTATGCCCATCCTCTCCAAGCCCCAGGAGCACGAGATCAAACACCGGCATGTCCCCTTTCCGGGGCTGAAAGAAAGCAAAAAGCTCGGAGGCGTATCTTTCCGCGCAAAGCTCCGGTGGGCCGTCCGTGCGGACAGGATGGATATTTCCTTTCGGGATCGGGGCCTTGCTGAAAAGCATCTCGTCCATCATCCTGAAGTTGCTGTCCGCATTGTCATGCGGCACCAGCCTCTCGTCCACCATGAATATATGAGTTTTTGGCCAAAGTGACGGCTCCACTGCCCGGGCGAGCTTCCGGTAAAGACCCACAGGGGTGCCGCCTCCCGAAAGCGCGGCGGCAAATGTGCCCTTGCGGTTTACCGCCTCACGGGCCATTGCCATCCATTTGCCCAGGGCAAAATCTTCCAGGGCGGATATGTCATCAAAAACCAATACCCGGGCTTTTTTTATCAAGGGTCCCATAAAAAAACTGGCCTCTTTCTCTTTTATTAAGGATAAAATCGGGCGGCGAACCTTTTCTTTTTACGGCAAATCAGTATCTGATCACCTGGTGATCCATTGGCGCTCATCCGACTCTACAAGCGCCTGGGCCTCCAGCGGCCCCCACGACCCCGCGGCATAGTTCGGGAAATCCTTTAGGGCAATGTTTTCCCATCTTGAGATGATTGGGTCCACGACCTCCCACATGGCCTCAACAGAGTCCTGCCTTACAAACAGGGAAAGGTCCCCTTTCACGCAATCCAGAAGCAGGCGCTCGTAAGGGTCCGGCACCTTCATTTTGAACATGTCCCTGTAGTCGAAAACCATGTTCACCAGGTACAACTCGTCCACCGAGTAGGGGTACTTCACGCAAAAGCGGAGGGATATTTTCTCGTCCGGCTGCACGGTGAAAACGAGTATATTGGGCTCAAGGGCATCGCTTGGCTTCCCGAACATCCTGAGCGGAAGCTGCTTGAACTGGATGCATATCTCCGTTATGCGCTTGGCCATGCGCTTTCCGGTGCGCACATAGAAAGGCACTCCCGCCCATCTCAGGTTGTCCACATTGAATTTGGCCGCAAAAAAGGTGGGCTGCAGCGAGATGGGCGCCACGTTTTTCTCCTGCCTGTAACCGGGCACGGACTGGCCGTTTACATGCCCTGGGCCGTACTGCCCCCTGACCGTGAACCTGTCCACATGATAGGCGTCCATGATGCGGATGGAATTAAAGACCTTGGTCTTTTCATCCCTCACGTAATCCGCGCTGAACCCTACCGGGGGCTCCATGGCTATGAGCCCCAGCAGCTGGAGCATATGGTTCTGGACGATGTCCCTTACAACCCCCGTCTGTTCGTAGAAGGCGCCCCTGTGCTCTATCCCTATATCTTCGGCAACGGTGATCTGCACGTTGTCCACGTAATTCCTGTTCCATATCTGCTCGAATATGAAATTGGAGAACCTGAAAAAAAGTATGTTCTGCACAGGCTCCTTGCTCAGGTAATGGTCAATGCGGTATATCTGGCACTCGTCGAAGGCGTCAATGAGTATGTGGTTCAGCTCCCTTGCGCTCTGGCGGTCGTGCCCGAAGGGCTTTTCCACGATTATCTTCGCGTTAAAGGGCCCTTTGCAAAGGTTGTATTTCTTGAGCTTGCCTACAATGCCCGGCACGGCGGCGGCAGGCACTGCCATGTAGAATATCACGTTTATGCGCCCCTGCGAGTCTGGTATGGAGATATCCTCGACCCTCTGGCAGAGTTCCTTGTATTTCAGGTCTTCTTCAAAACGGGCGGGAAGGCAGTAGAGATGGCTGCTGAAATCTTCCAGTTTCTGCTCATCCGGAGGTGTCTCATCGAATTGCCTTATGCCGTCTGCGATCTGTGAGCGGTACTGGTTATCGGTCATCTCCGGCATGCCGATAGAGAGGATCGAAAAACCGTTTGCAAGCTCACCCGATCCAAAAAGATGAAGGAGGCCCGGCATGAGCTTTCTCCTGCTAAGATCCCCCGCGCCGCCGAATATGCACATCGTAAAAGGCTCTGTCCTGACCTCCTTCAGGTCGACAACACATTTTTTAAGGAGGTCCCTTTCTATCTCCGGCCCAGCCTTTATCATCAGTTAAAACTCCTGGTCATTATTGAATCCCGGTATTTGATCATTTAAAAAATTCCCTCTCCATCGATTTCACCTTATTCAGTCTGCGCAGATGGCGCTCCGCTCCTGAAAACCCGGCCGTCAGAAAAACCCTCACGGCCTCCCGCGCCGCGCCCGCGCCGATGATGCGCTCTCCCAGGCAAAGCACGTTCATATCATCGTCCTCTACCCCTTGCCGGGCCGAGAAGGCGTCGTGGCAGACCGCGGCCCTTATGCCCTCGAACTTGTTTGCCGCTACCCCGGCCCCGACCCCGCTGCCGCAAATGAGGATACCCCTTGAGGCCTGCCCCTTCTGGATGGCCCTGGCCACCGCTCCCGCGAAATCCGGGTAATCGTCACCCGGCTCAAGTCTGAATGCGCCGCAGTCCATCACCTCATGGCCCAGCCCCACGATAAATTCCATCATTATTTTTTTAAGCGCAAAACCGCCGTGATCAGCGCCTATCGCCAGCTTCAAAGACCGCCACCTCGCGATTAAAAGAATTTCCCTTCCCGCACATTTTACCACGCATCCCCTCCCTGTCAAGCCGCAAAAGGATTTTTTCATTTATTTTTCGGGCATTTCTGGCCGGATATCCGGGGGATTCCCTGCGAGAAGCAGAAGGACGAACAGTTCTGGATTTTTATTCCCTGTGGGAATCGAATGTAAGGAATTTCTGATTTGTCATAGTTAGCTCGCTGGGCCACTTGCTGCCCATTTTATTCCCTTCGGAAATCGAATGCAGGGAATTGGGCATTTTTGAATTCGCTCGCTTGCCCGGGGTGTGCTCACGGTGCATTTATTTTACTTCTCGATACCGGCCTTGAACCTGTATCCTATGCCCGGCTCATTT
>JAKAGP010000317.1 GCA_021825785.1 Nitrospirota bacterium | reverse complement strand
GTGGAACGCATACAGAATATAGGCTCAAATGCCATTTGGTGTGGATACGAAGTACCGAAAGCGTGTGCTTCGGGGCAAGATAGTCATCCGGCTGAGGCAGTCATTTTACGAAGCATCCAGGATAAATCAGTGGTTGATAATGGATATGAACCTTTTGGCTACCGGATACCTCAGGAGATTTAATTCAGAGATAGAAAACTTAAGGAAGGCTCAGAGATAAAACCAACGCAGGTTCCTCTACGCCGAATACAGCCCTGTTTCTTGTCTTGATAATGAAGACAGCCTTACTTCGTGCAGAATGCTCTGCGTGATAGTAGGATTAGGCTTCTTCCTGAGCTTGATACTTACACAAGGAGAGCTTAAAAATCGAAGTATACACATCGACATCGATAAGCGGCAGAAGGGTTGCCGGCGTTTTAACCGGGATAGCTTCCGTAATGGGGCTTCCTGACAGCATTGTAGTCGATAACGATCCTGAATTCATAAGTAACGCGCTTGACGCATGGGCCTACGAGCAAGGAGTGAAGCTTCACTTCATCCGTCCCGGCAAGCCCATTGAGAACGCCTTCATGGAGAGCTTCAACGGGAGGATCGGAGATGACCGTCTTAATCAGCACAGGTTCATATCTATTGAACAGGCGCATGCTCATTGAACAATGACGATAGGACTACGAACAGCCCCACAGCTCTTTCATAGATATTTCTCCGAATGAGTTCGTAAGGCTTATCCAGAAGCAACTGTCGTCACAACTGAAGAGGACGTTCGCCAATTTCTAAAATTCATCTTTTCGGGCAAGGGTTGCAGTCCCCTGTGCAGCATCAACTCGTCTTCCTTCTTAAAATTGCGGCTGTTTGGCATTATACTGCGTTGGGAAGTTCCAACCCCTTTTTATAGTCTACATTTGCCCGCCTGAATTCAGTCAGCACCTGTTCTTCAAGCATCTGCCGTGTATGCCTATCGAGCGGATGAACAAGGTCTCTATAAGTTCCGTCTTTCATTTTTTTTGCCGGCATGGCCACAAAAAATCCATTGGGCCCCTGTATTATCTTCATATCCCTGACAATGAAGCAATCGTCAAGCTTAATGGTAACATAAGCCTTGAGTTTCTCATCCCCGTCGACTGGCAGTATCTTGATCTCAGTGATTCGCATGCTAACCTCCTTTTTAATTGCTTGCCGTCGTTTCGCAAATATATTGCCTTCTATATAAAGGCTTAGTTGCCGCATTTAAATGAATCTTATATTTTTCGAATCGTTATTTATATATCGCAAGTATGGTGCCAATATTCACAATACAAAATGTTAAGTAAAATTACATAGATTTGTTAATATGCGTTTATCCTTTAAAATTAACATTAATAACTATGCCTAATATTTTAGGCATCATGCACACAAAAATATGCGTCAAAAAAATTGTGAATATGCGTATGCAGAAACCTTCACAGACTTATCGATGTGTTAGATAAATGGCCATTCATCTTCGCCTTTTAAGGCCGGGATGAATGGTAGCCCGAAGCGAAGCCGTCTTTAGCAGGCATAGCTCTGGGGAGAATTAGGCATAATTCGGACATGGCCGTATATTCGCGCGGCACGCATACAAAACACAGGCTCGAATACCACCTGGTGTTGATACCGAAGTGCCGAAAGCGTGTGCTTCAGAATAAAATAGCCATCCGGCTGAGGCAGTTATTTTACGAAGCATGCAGGATAAATCGGCGGTTGATAGGTGGATATGAACCTCTCCGAACACAAAGGCCGGGGAGAGGTTCATAAAAGAACTCTCCTCCATTGACTTTAAAGGTGGATTGGATTAATCTATACGTCCATGAAAAAAAAGATTACTTACAGGGAAGCCGGGGTCAACATTGACGAGGGTTTAAGGCTTGTAAGACTCATTAAACCTATCGTACGGAGGAGTTACCGCCGGGAGGTAATAGGGGACATAGGCGGGTTCGGGGCGCTTTTTTCAGCCGGGTTTAAAGGCCTTAAAGACCCGGTGCTGGTATCCTCTACAGACGGCGTTGGAACCAAGCTAATGGTGGCTTTCATGGCGGACAGGCACGATACCGTTGGCGTTGACCTGGTCGCGATGAGCGTAAACGACATACTCGTGAGCGGGGCCGAACCGCTTTTCTTCCTGGATTACGTAGCAACCGGGAAGCTCGATGCCGCAAAGACCGCCAGAATCATAAAGGGCATCGCCATCGGATGCAAGGCCGCAGAATGCGCTCTCATAGGAGGAGAAACCGCGGAGATGCCGGGCATATACAAACCCGGCGAGTACGACCTTGCGGGCTTTGCGGTTGGGGTAGTTGAGAGAAAAAAAATCATAAACGGCTCGCGCATAAAAGCCGGTGACAGCATCATAGGTCTGGCATCCAGCGGACTACACAGTAACGGATATTCACTGGCCAGAAAGGTCATTTTTGACGTTCTTGGCCTGGACATGGCGAGCAAGCCAAAGGGGTTGAAATCGGATATAGGATCGACACTTCTGACGCCTACTCGCATATATGTAAAACCCGTCCTCAGGCTTATTAAAGAATTCGATATCCTCGGGATTGTGCATATAACGGGCGGAGGCTTTACGGACAATATTCCAAGGGTGCTTCCAGAGGGGTTAAAGGCCGTCATAAAGAAAGGCTCCTGGCCGACGCCCTGCATATTCGATCTTATACGGTTCGGCGGCGGAATAGACGAAGAAGAAATGCTCCGAACCTTTAATTGCGGAATAGGTCTGGTCCTTGTCGTCCGGAATCGCTACGAAGACGCTGTGAAGAAAAGGCTTAAGGAACTAAAGGAAAGAGCTTATACCATAGGGAAGATAGAGACGAGAAAAGCTGTAGAGCCTGAAGTCGAGTACAGATGAGTCTAAACAAAAACATCCCTTCCGATACCTTTCAAGGAACAGGCAAATCTGCTCTAAAGATAGGCGTGCTGGTGTCCGGCAGCGGCACAAACCTGCAATCCATAATAGATGCCATCGAATCAAAAAGGCTTAAAGCGGAAATAAAAATAGTGCTAAGCGACAACCCCGGGGCCTTCGCTCTGGAACGGGCAAAAAAACACGGCATACCTTATGAGGTGATTTTAAAAAAAGACTTTCCGGCGAGAGAGGACTTTGACGCAATCCTGTCCGCAAGGCTTGTAGGGCATGGGGTCGAACTCGTGGTCTTGGCCGGGTTCATGAGGATCATCTCAAAAGTAATGCTCGAAGCATTCCCCATGAGGATAATGAACATACACCCATCGCTTCTTCCATCCTTCCCGGGCCTTGACGTGCAAAAAAAGGCGCTCGAATTCGGAGTAAAATTTTCGGGATGCACCGTGCACTTCGTGGATGAAGGGGTTGATAGCGGCCCGATAATTATTCAGGCTGTGGTGCCCGTAAATGACGGAGACACCGTGGAAGACCTTAGAAAGAGGATCCTGGCCGAAGAGCACAGGATATATCCCCATGCGATACGGATGTTTGCGGA
>JAKAGP010000316.1 GCA_021825785.1 Nitrospirota bacterium | reverse complement strand
TGGGACTCAGGTCTGCCAGGCTGGATGAGTCAGGAATCAAGCTTAGGCCCAAATTCTGTCCCTGTTTGGCTGAATCCATAAACCGGTCCGCCCAGGCCGGCAGGGGCTGAGAAACCGACCAGAAAAGCAAAAAAGCAGGCACCCAGATTTGCAGGCCAACCTGGAGGAGTGCGATTAACTTACGCACCTTAATCTCTTTCACCTCTCTACCACCCTGGCGGCCAGTTAGGCCACGAGGCCAAATACTAGCATGAGGGATGCAATTACGGTGAGGGCAAGGACGCCACGGTTTCGATACATCGCCTGCCGCCAGGGAATGCCGGCCCACAGGTCACGAATGCAAAAGCTCAAAACTAAAACAGTAATGAGGGAGACCTGGAGAATGCGCCAAATTTGGATAGGCACATTCGGAAGTAGTTTGTGTAGCTCGAAAAACAAAAGCAGCAGGCCCATAACGACTATGAGTCCTGCGTTGTGAAGGGCCCGGCGCCGCTTTGCGGGGTCAAGGGCCTCGATGAGGCAGACCAGCAGTCCGGCGACAAAAGCACCAACGAAAACCGAATTTAAAAACATTTCAAACCCCCCTTATTTAAGATCAGAATTAATCATCAGACCCGCATTTAAAATGGTCGCCGGGCATTTCGAAATCAACGATATTGCTCTCGGTTGAGGAAATTTCCATATAGCCGGAGTTGAGGGAGATAGGCGGTTCTTCCTCATGATGAAGCTTCAAAAATTGCTCATCTTCATTAAAAAGCCGACGAAGCGAGGGTGAGTCCTCATCTTCATGGAAAAGCGGACTAAGAGAGGGCATAATAGGTGTAATATCGGCAGAGGGCTGCTCAGACGGTAACGAGTCTTCAGAAATCTCCTCGTCATGGGGAGCGGGAAGAAAGTAGGCCAGCGCTATGGCCACGATGATCGACACTCCTCCCGCAATCCACATAGCCGTGTTGCTAAACATTTCCATACCGACATCCCTTCTTCTTAACGTTTTGTCACCGAAGGAGACAGAGGAGTAATATTGGCTACTTTTTTCATCTCTGCTGGCGTCTCCTTTCCTCCTGCTGCCCTCCCCGAAGGGGGCGACATTGCCGCTTGGGGCTGTATCCCTGGATTCTGCGGTTCGGATTCATTTGTCCTGTAGTTAAGCATCACCTTGTTGACATAACCGCGGGTTTCCGGGATCTTCCATGCTTCTGATTTTTCTAAAGGCATGTCCCGCGGCACCCTGTTTGGACCCGCGTTGTAGGCGGCAAGAGCTTTCGGTAATTGCTGGGGGTCACCCTTATACGTATCCATTTGAGCTTTCAGATACTTTGTTCCGCCCATAATATTCTCTTCCGGATCATACGGGTTCTTGACTCCCATATCTTTCGCAGTGCCCGGCATTAACTGCATCAACCCCATGGCTCCCTTAGGGGACAGCGCATTAGGGTTTCCATTGCTTTCGGGCTTAATTACTGAACTTATCAAAGATTGCGGTACGCCATATGCCTGCGCCGCCTTGTCGATAAGCCCAGATAGTCGGCCTTCATGAAATTTACGCACTGACCCAGGCCCCGCCACACCGGGGATACTGCCATGTATATTGCCAATCTGTTTTCCAACCTCTCCAGGCCCTTTTATGCCTTCCGATGCTCTTTGCGCATTATTTCCCGCCCGTTCTACCCCTGAGTCCACAATCCCGCTGAATTTGTGGGCGTCACCTGTCTCAGGGGTCATCATCCCCATCTTTTGCATCATTCCCAGGAGCTTTTGACTGGCAATTTGACCCGCTACGCCCGGCTCTCTGCTCATTCGCATCATGGTGTCAAAAATAGCCATTCCTCTGGCTTGTTCTTCACTGGCAACCCCCCGAAAGTTCCTATATTTGGAAAAGGCTTGGTTTATATCGCCACTTCTCTGCCCCAGCCATACTCCGTTCTCTCTTAAATATTCCTGGCTGTTCTTCCCCAGGCCTCCATCAGCAATAAATTTTCCTGCAGCCAGATAGTTGACAGTCTGGTTTGATCCTACCCGGCTTGCAAGCTGCTGGGTGTCGGAATATTGTTTCTGCGCTTGTTCCACCTTCTGGGCGGCTTTCTCCACCTTGGAAATATCATCCTTTTTGAATATATCTTGATACTGCCGTAGCTGCTGGCTGGCCGCCATGCTGGTCATCTTTTCGTCGATCGCAGTTTGAACTCCCTGAGTGTTGCTCATGTTTAAATTGCTCTTCAAATAATCCATGACCTGTTTTGCTTTTTGCTCGCCTAACTCATTTTGTAACTGAGCCTGTATCTGGGCACTTGCCCGCGTGCTGACCTCACCCCTGACTCCGGCCGTCGCGCCCGTACCCAAAAGCTTGCCGCCTACGCTCGCGTCTCCGTAAGCGGACACGCCGGCGGTAACGCCAGCAGTCGCTGTTCCGGACAGAATACCGGCTGTCCTTTGAGTTTCCGTCTCGCTAAGGGACAGATCTTTTCCCATCATTTTCGAAAACGCATGGGTTGAGGCATGCTGGGTGCCGGAATGGGCGTCCAGGCCTTGAGACGACTGTACTTGATATGAGGCTCCGTAGCTCCCCGTGCCACTATGAGCAGCCATCTGACCCATGGCCTCTTTGAAGCTCTGTGTTGCCGTAGACACTTGAGCCTCACTTGACTGTACGGCCCGGCTCGCTACCTCGGAAACAACTGCACTAGGAACCACCCCCTCTGCACCTGTAGCCCTTACCCCCATCGTCCTATCATGCGAATAACCCGGCGCCATCGAAAGCGCCGCTCCGGGAGAAACCACGTCCGGGCGGGCAATCTTCGGGTTTGCAAATTCACCGTGCTGCAGCCTCCCCGCCAAGTGGGTCATGGTTATAGCGCCGCCGAACAGAAGCGCTAATGAAATTGCCGGCGTGGATGCCACCAGGATCCCCGCCACACCCAGCCAATCGTTGATGGCTGAGCACCCCATTAGGTTGCCCTGCAAAGACGTCAGGGGGATGCTGCCATCAATCAGTACCGTCAATTTTTGCTGGGCTATCATCATGGTGTACTGGTTCAAGATCGCTAAAATGGGCATCCAAAGCTGCACCCAGACGAACATCATGATGTACTTGCCTACTAAACTAAGACCAGAAGGAACGAACGCGACCAGGAGCGCCATAAAGGGGGTAATAGCGTAAAGAAAGCCCTCGAAAAAAGCCATCATAGGCCGGGCGATGTTCATGAACAGGCTGCCCTCGGCCTGCCATTGAATATTCCTTTGCTCCCTGGCCTGGCCTACAATGACTGACATCTCCGGTTTGCCCATGAAGGAATTAAAATTAATCTGACCTTGTTCGAAGGCTGGTAGCAGGACGGCACTCAGCATATAATTCTGAGCGTCTTCCTGATCTTTTGCCAGGCTATCCAGTGCACTCTGCATCGTTGATACCGGATCGCAGGTTCCCTCCCCCTCATTGCAAATCTGCGCCGATAAATATTTGTTCCAGTCCGTCCAAAGA
>JAKAGP010000315.1 GCA_021825785.1 Nitrospirota bacterium | reverse complement strand
GTGTGCCTTCGAAGACCTTTCTTGCAAGCTCGTGCGCCAGGACCCCGTATATCTTTCCAGTGTGGCTGCGCGGGTTTTTTCCGGCGGCCGCCTCCATGGTCAGCGGCCTTCCAAGGCTTATGAGGCCGTTTGCGCGGTTCCCTCTGCCCACCTGGCCGCTGTCGGCATCCTCGGCGGATGTGCCAAGCACGCTCAGATATATCCCTCCCATTCCCCCGCCGCGCACATCAAGGCTGTTCAGATGGACCATGAAATCCTCAAAATATCCGTTCAGGCGTCTCGTGCGCAGAAATTCCTCGATCTCCCCGAGCACCATCTCCTTCCGGACAAAGTACTCGCCTTCCGATCTTAAGAACCTGTCTATCAGGGGCATGGCCACCGTAACCGTAAGGGCCCGCCCCTCCCTTACCGCCATAACCTTCACGTCCTCGCCGGTTTCCGGGTAACGACGCTTGAAGGCTTTTGAATTCAGGAACCGCTCAAGGGACAGGACAAGTTCTTCCGTGGGCGAAAGCGGCCAGTAGCCCACGGCCGCCGAGGTGTCATTGGCCCCCAGAAGCTTGCGGGCGCCGTCCGTGGCGTATATCCGGGAAAGCTGCTGCGAGCCCGGAGCCAGCTCCGGATGAAAGACGATGTGCCTCTCCGGCTCTATGAAGCGCATGTTCTCCCTTATCCACTTACGTGCCGCTTCCACTGCGATGTCCGCCACCGGCACCTTTATGCCTTCAGCCTTGAATGTGGCTCTGTCTCCCATGAAAAACCGCATGGGCTTTGTTATCTTGCCGCCCTGGAAGTTTTTCCTGGCGCCTCCCGCGGCCAGAAAGCCTTTGTCGGTGTTGTGATGGAGGACTGCGCCAAAAAGCCTGAGGTACTCTTTTGACAGGGAAACGGAGACCGCCTCTGAAAGCAGGTCCGCCAGGGTGTCCGGATGGCCGGTCCCCTTCCGCTCTACGCATTCCACGGCTTCTTCTGAAACCGGGACGCCGGCCAGGCGTTCGATATTTACCATGATCTCTTACGGGCCGGGTATGCCATGAATAAATCTTACCCCAAACCGGCTTTTTTGCCAGCGGGGCCTTTTAAAAAATCTCATCAAAAAACAGGGAGTATGCAAATGGGGGGGCGGATGGTGTGAGCGCAGCGTGTGATGCGGGCCCCTCTGTGCCAATATAGAGAGTCACATGCCGCAGCAGCAACCTGGGGAGACCCCGGCGCGGTATACATGGCTGCTGGCAATCAGGGGGAGACGGCACTTAATGGAGCGAATGCCGTCCGCCCCCCGCACAAAAAATTACTGAAGAGCTTAAAATCGAATAAAAAATGCCCATTTGGTTTGACAGCTTTTTTGTATTTAGGTTAATTTGAAGAGATGGAATTAAAGGCAACGATCGCGCTTGTTCTGGGGCTTTTTCTCTTCACGTTCATCCTTAATCTGCCCTTTGGGTTCCTTCGTGCCAAGGTAAGGAAATTTTCAGTCCGCTGGTTCCTGTATATACATCTGCCCATCCCGCTCATTTTCCTTGGGCGGAGGCTGTCCCACCTGGACTACCGCTATATTCCCATATTCGTGGCGGCGGCGCTGATAGGGCAGATCTCCGGCGGGAAGCTCGTTTTTTAGGCCGCTCATTGATGTTTGAGGGGATGTTCCCGAAGGGATGTTCGTGAGACGGGCATTTTTTCCATCTTTCTTTTTGTGATTTTTTGAAAAACTTTCAGCTGCGGGAGCGCAAAAATGACAATACAAAAACAAAAACAGCTGTGGCTTGCCGCTCCCGGGACAATCCTTGTCCGGGAGGATGTCCCGGTGCCCCGGCCCGGCCGCGGCGAGCTTCTCATAAAGGTAAAGGCCTCGCTTACCTGCGGGACCGATCTGAAGGCTTACCTGCGGGGGCACGATCTCATACCGATGCCCGGGCCTTTCGGGCATGAGTTTTCCGGCATCGTCACCGCGGCAGGACCGGGGGTAAGAAAATTCAGGGAAGGCGATGCGGTCATGGCCGTCCACACGGCCCCGTGCCTCAGCTGCCCGTACTGCGAAAAAGGGCTCTATAACCTCTGCGAAAAGATAATGGGCGCCAAGGTGCTGGGCGCCTTCGGCCAATACATACTTTTGCCGGAACACATAGTGGCGGTCAACACCTTTAAAAAACCGGAGGCCCTCTCATTTGAGGAGGCCGCCTTTCTGGAGCCCCTCAGCTGTGTGGTGCACGGGGTTGAAAGGCTGGGCACTGGCTCTCAAAAGAAAGCGTCCTCAAAAAAAACAAAAAACTCAAAAAATAAGACAGATGAGACCGCGCTTATCTTCGGAGCAGGCCCGATAGGGCTCCTTCACCTCCTCCTTTTAAAGGCCAGAGGCGTAAGGGTGGCAGTGTGCGCCCTGGAGAGCTCAAGGCTCAGGCTCTCAAAACAGCTTGGCGCGGAGGCGGTTTTCAAACCCGATGGGTTTAAAGGCCCGTTATTCGCCAGGTTCGCTCCGCTTGGAGCGGATTACGTCATAGAGTGCACAGGGCGGAAAGAGGTCTGGGAAGCAGCCCCGCAGTACGTAAGGCGGGGAGGCAGCGTGATGCTTTTTGGCGGACTGAAAAAAGGCGTTCCGGTCGTTTTTTCTTCAAGCCGGATACATTACGATGAGCTTGCCCTGGCGGCTTCCTTCCATTTTTGCCCGGAAGATGTCCGGCAGGCATACAGACTGCTTGCGGAAAGGAGGATAGACGTCTCCCCTCTTATCTCCGGCACTTATAGCCTCTCAGAGGCGGAGAGCGCTTTCAAAAAGCTTGCCGAGGGCAAGGGCATCAAATATGTAATCAAAGACGGGAAGAGATGAAGACCGCACGGCTTTATAGCTTTGGCGACATAAGGATAGAGGACATGCCGGTTCCGTCTCCCGGCCCTGGGGAGGCGCTCATGAAGACCATGGCCTCCGGCATCTGCTCCGGGGATCTGATGCCCTGGTACATAGAGAAAAAGGCCCCGCTGGTTCTGGGCCATGAACCCTCCGGGGTCATAGTGAGGACCGGCAGCGGTGTGGAGGACTTTTTTGCCGAGGGGGACAGGGTGTCCGTCCACCACCACGCCCCCTGCATGGACAGGGAAAATTGTCCCTTCTGCAAAAAAGGCCAGTTCGTCCACTGCAGCACCTGGAAGAGTTCTTCGCTCATACCAGGGGGTATTTCCGAATACATACTCATCCCGGCGGTGAACCTGATGCACGATACACTAAAACTTCCCGAACCCCTTTCTTTCGAGGACGGTGTTCTTGTGGAACCCCTGGGATGTGTGCTCAAGGGACTCAGGAGGGCCGGTCTTCCCGCTAAAAACGCAATTTCTGTTTTTGTGATCGGCCTGGGAGTTATGGGCATCTTCCACATCCTGGCACTTAAGGCGTTTGGGGTGAAGGGGGAGAACATAATCGGGGCGGATACGGTGCCTTTCCGGCTCGAAAAGGCCCTGCGGCTGGGGGCGGGCCGCGTTGTCGATGTCTCGCGGG
>JAKAGP010000314.1 GCA_021825785.1 Nitrospirota bacterium | reverse complement strand
AACTCATTTGCTTGTTCCCCGGAAGTTCCCTTTACGGAGAGCATATAGGAAAGAGGGCCGACAACGGGTCCCGCCTGGTATCTTTTTTTGAGGACGTCCACCATGGCGATAGGGTGCACGGCAAACAGCCTCCCCTGCCGGCATAGCGCATCGAGGCTCGAATATGGCGCTTTCAGGGTGTTAGTGCCTTCGAGTCTCATATAATCCCGGAAGAGGCTTTGATTGAAAAGAAAACTGGTTCTCCCCCCGATCTCGTATATCTGCGTGTGGGCTTCCCGGCCAAAGGCAACGACGTCCTCCCTGTATCTTTCCACCCATTGCATGTAATAGTCGCCGAATACCGGGTTGTCTCCATACAGCAGCAGCACGCTGTTTACGGGAAGCACGCTCAGGGTGTCTTTGGCATGGTCATAGGCTATGTAATTTGAGCCCAGAGAGTGCTGAAGCGTAGCGGGCAGGTATAAAAAAGGCAGCAGCAGGCAGACCTGCGCGGCCCGGAGAGTCCTTATTTTTTTTGCCCTGAGATAAAGCCACATCCTGTTTGCCATGAGGCTTATAAAAACGGGCGGCAGAAAAAGAAGCGGCATATAATACTGGCTCACTACCGAGATGTTGTGTTCGCCGGGAATCGGGGCGGCCATTGTCATTGCCGGCAGGATAAAGATCCATGGGAAAACGGCAAACAGGAGATAGGCTTTCAGGGCCTTCCTCTCCTTTGAAAAAAGAAGCCATATGATCGAGAGCAGGAATATGCCGGTCATGGCGGCGCCGTACTGGGACGCCAAAACAAATTGCACGATATTTTTGGCCCCGTTCAGGGATGCCGCCGTCTCATTGGGCCTGGCCAGAGTCTGCACCGCCTGAATGCTGTTTGAGGCGTATCCCTTTCTGAAAAGCACGGCAAAAAATCCCCGAAGGGTAGTTGCTGCGCTGTATATGAAACCTTTATTGATAAGGGCAAGGCTTCTCAGATACAGGTGGAGGTAGATGAGAAACCCTCCGGCAAAAAAAACCGGAAGCCATGCAAGGGAAACAAACCTCCTTTTCCGGATGGCCGCAACCCATAAAGGCACCAGCGCGGGCAGCAAAAAAAGCGCAAGCGTATGGTGGTTGCCCGCGCCTATTCCAAAGAGGAAGGCCATCGCATACAAAAACCGGACATCGTCTTCCTCGTATGCCCTCACGCCCAGGTAAAGCATGAGCAGGCAGAGGAAGGAATTCAACGAGTAAACACCTTTTTGCTCCATGGACTGCACATAGGCAAGCGGGGTGAGGACCGGGAGAAATGAGAAGGAAAAAGCCAGTGCCCGGTTTCCGGTGAGCCGCTTTATGAGCTTGAAAAGGACAACCCAGCTAAAGCAGGCGAAAAAGACCGCAACCAGCCCGACCCTGAAAGGGATGGAGCTAATGGGAA
Source organism: Nitrospirota bacterium (assembly GCA_021825785.1). Next base: position 2,076 of record JAKAGP010000314.1, on the reverse strand, counting down.
TGAAAGTGAAGAGCTTCCCCAAGGTGATGAAGAGCGGATAGCCTGGGGGATGGGCGGTGCTCAGGTAATAGCTTGCAGTGCTGAAAAGCTGGCTGTCGCCAACATAGATGTTAGGGGCAATGCCTGGCAAAAGGAGCACAAAGACAATAAACGCCCCGACCGCCTCTAGCACCTGTCATCCTCTACCACTTTCCTGTCTCTATCACTTCCCTGGCTCTACCATTTATTAGCCGGCCGCTTGTCCCCGCTGTTGTCTATCGACAGGTTCCCGTCGTTAAGCACAGGGCCTCTCACGGGTATGGCTAGTGCCGTGTATGCGGACGGGGCAGTAACATTAAGCACGTATTCATAATTGTTTACGGTCGCTGCCGTCTTTTTGGGAACGAAGCTTGACAGCCAGTTTGCGAAATCATTTTTCGTCACGACGCCGTTGGCGTCCGCCGCCCAGGTGTAGCTTGCTGGCAGAACAGCCCCAGGTGAGTTATAAAAGGCGTTATCGGCATAGTACTGCTCCAGGCAGAGGGAAAGCCCCTGCAGATTGGTAGTGGCCTCCTGCCTTGCGCCGCTTCTCTCGTAGCCCGTGTACGCAGGGATGGCGATAGCGGCCAATATGCCCAGAATGGCGAGGGTCACAAGGAGCTCTATGAGGGTAAAGCCTTTTCTATTCATATTTTGATGATAATTCATTCCCGGTTCAAATGAAAAGGGACGCAGGCAAAGCCCGCGCCCCTTTTTAAGGCTATTCCGGATCAGAGCTGCGAGCAGTCCAGCGTGACGCCCATCATGTGAGTCCCGGTCGAGTCGGTATCCGCAGAAATGTATATCGGAACGCCGGCTGAACATGCGTCTTTTACATCGTCCCACTTGGTGCCCTCTATTATGACCTGTCCCTTTCCGGGAGCTACGGTGCTGGCAGAGCCATTTACGAAGGCCGCCAGTGACGTATCCCATGGGCTCTTTTTATTGCCCGAGTTCAGGCTGAGATTCGCGGCTACGGTAACATCAGTCGGAGAGAACGAGTTTCTGGACATCTCCGCCTTTACGAATCTCATGGCCGCATCAAAGTTTTCCGAGACGGCGCGTTTCTTGGCGTCTTTCATGTAGCCCATGTACGCCGGGATGGCTATGGCCGCCAATATGCCTATGATCGCCAGAACGACCAGGAGCTCGATGAGCGTGAAACCTTTTTCGTTTTTGTTCCTTAACCTGCTGACTGCCTTGAACATTTGCTTTTTTCCTCCTTTTTTATGTTGCCGGTTGTCTTAAAAAATCCCTCTACGCTTTTTTATTTGAACCTGCCGGAGCTGAGTGCCCCGGTTCTTCTTTCACCTCCCTTTATTGCCGTTGACGCATTAAATAAATGCAGGATTTGTGCCAGAATAAACCCCTTTATTTTCAATGAGTTATGAGGCACATATTTTGGCCGGTGACAAAATATGTCAGAAAATTGACTTTAAATGGCAATCGGGGTGCTGTTTTGATATCCTTTTTCGTATAGAATATGTTTTAAAAAATTTCCGTTCTTCTATCTTTGGCTTCGGGGAGGTCTTTCTGATGTATTACGCGGGACTTGACGCAGGTTCGGTGAGCGTCAAGCTGGTGGTCCTGGATGGCGATGGCAGGGAAAAGCTGTGGGACCGTTATGAAAAACACAGGGGGCGGCCACTGGATACCGTCCTTTCATTCCTTAATGAACTCTCATTAAAGGTAAGGAAAGGCGAAGAGGTCTATTTAAAGATAACGGGCGGGGCCGGAAGGCTTGCCGCCCAGGTGCTCGGGCTTGCCCCCCTTAACGAGGTTGTGGCGCAGGCCGCGGGCACTCTTAAGCTCCGTCCGGAGGCAAGGACCATTATAGAGCTGGGCGGGGAAGACTCCAAGCTCATACTCCTTAAGGACGGGGGCATTGAGGATTTTTCGATGAACTCCGTCTGCGCGGCCGGCACCGGCTCCTTCCTGGACCAGCAGGCCGAAAGGCTGAGGCTTTCGATAGAAGAATTCAGCGAATTATGCCTCAAATCGAAGAACCCTCCCCGCATCGCAGGAAGATGCAGCGTCTTTGCAAAGTCCGACATGATC
>JAKAGP010000313.1 GCA_021825785.1 Nitrospirota bacterium | reverse complement strand
GTAGGGGTTGGCGCTGTCCAGTTCATTTTTTGAAAGGAGCGCCGAAATATAAGTGCGCTTCTTACGGTAATCGGGGATGATGCTGCCAGGCAACGACTCCACAATGTCCGATATGGCAACGGCGGGAAGCGGTACGATATCGGCGCATCCGTCGAAGACATCGGTATATCCGCTGCTGATGAGGGATCGGAGGACGGCGAAGAAGATGTGAAACAGAAAGAATTCCCCCTGCCTGCGGTCGATTTTGACCAGCCTGCCGTCCACCTTCAGGCCCACCATCGATGGCGCCAGAAGCTCATGCACCGCCAGGAAGCCGGCTTGGGCGAATTTCTTGTCCTCGATGATGCGCTGCAGGGCCCACTGCCAGGCGGTAAGGCCGTAATTATCGGTAAGTTCCATATCCGCGCCTGCCCCGAGCAGTTCCCGGACAAGCGCCGCATTGCCCGCCCGCGCCGCCATCATGAGCGGCGTCTTGTTGAAGACATTCCGATGGTCCACACCGTAAAGCTCGCATTCCCTGATGACGTCCCTGAAGAAACTGCCGGAATACTGCTGCAGATATTGTCCGGAGAATTGCATCTTCTGTTGTTTATAGAGGGAATGGTTTAGCAGCAAGTGTCCGTCTTTTAAATAATAGATTCGTCCGGCCTTGTCGAAGCCCTGAGCGCTCAATGTCCGGATGAGCATGGGTTCGTCATGGAAGAGGCCGTATTCAAAGAGCGCCTTTCGGGGCTTTTGCGAGGTCTCCTTTTTGTTGGCTGCTTGGCCAAGAAGCTCGATGACCTTCTCCGGCGTGCAGACCTCCCAGGGGACCGGCTGGGTTTTAAGTATTTCTCGCCTGATCTGGTCCGCCTGCTCCTGCTTGCCCTGAAGCTCAAGCCTTCTAGCCTCGGCCTGCCAGTCCCCGATGCTGGACTGTTTCATCCCGATCGCCGCTATGTCCCTCAGGTCCTTTATGCCCAGCATTTTGATCAGGGGATGGCCCGTATCGCTTTCGATCAGATAGAGCCGCCGGACCGCCCGGGTTATGGCGACATAAAGGGAGTTTACGAAGAATTTGTAGGCTTCAAGGGTCTTGTCCGTTTTGTCTCGGGCCCTCCGGTATTCAAGGTCGCCCTCAAGATCGTCGAGATCGACCCCTTTGATTATATCGCTGAAGTTGGCACGCTCATTGGAAATAAAATTCAGGAGGATCACGTTTTCATACTCAAGCCCCTTGGCCTCCTGGATGCTGAAAAGAAGAGGGGTATCGAAGAACCTGCGCGCGGCGGCTTTGTCCTTGTCGCGCATCACCAGGACGGCAAAACTTGTGGACTTGCGGGTCTTCTGGTTGAGGTCCCTCTTGGCCCTGTCGGTGTCCCTCAGGAAGACAATCTCGCCGGCATCGGAGGAGACGCTCTTCATGAGATAATTGCTCTCCTTGTCGATGGAGCCGAAGCGTTTTTGCTTGATCCTCAGAAGGGCGTTGGCGAGGCCGGTCAGGGCGACGGAGTTTCTGAAATTGGACTGCAGTATCCGCCCTTTTGAGTCTCGACGGAACCGTGGCCGTAAAACATGGATTTCAGGTTGCCCCAGCGAAAGAAATTTGGGTGGACTATCTGGTTGGAATCCCCGGTCAGGATAAAATTTCCGGGCCGCTTCAGGCCCCGGAGAATGAGCTGGAGCTGGATGTTCGTGATGTCCTGCACCTCATCGACCACCACGAAGTCATAGGCCGGCCTGACATGCCCAAGATATTCGTGTGCCAGGATATTGGGATCGTACAGGCCGTTTTCCCCGAGGAACTGGAGGTATTTTTCGAAAAGGTTGTACACAAGCCCGCGCTCGGCTTCGAGGTAGATGGACTGGCGCACTCCGAGGTTCAGGTATTCGTCGCGGCCGAGCCACGGTTTGTCGATTACGGAGCCGGTGATTACGCCCCGGAACTCCTCGTACAGGCGATGGGCATCGTGGACCCTCTGCTGTTTCGGAAACCGCATAAGCCACCTTGCAAAGGCGCTGTAAGTGACCTCCCTGCCTTCAGGCACGCGCATCGTCTCCAGAAATTCCCTGAAGGACAGAAATGAAATCTCCTGGGTTTCATTTTCGTAACGGTTGCTGTAGTAAATATTTCTGGAGTTGTCGGCCAGGTAACGGGAAAGGGTCACGTAGAGGACTTCGCCGGCCGCTGCCTTCATCTTTTCAAGGGTTAGGGCCGTCTTTCCGCTTCCGGCGGGCCCGATGATGATAAGCGGCGCGGGCAGGCGGTATATCTCATCCTGCCCGGGGTCGAAGGATATTATCTTGTCCAGGAGATGAAACCGCCTGTTTGAGGGGTTGACGTATACGAGATTGGGCAGACCCTCCGTTTCGGGCCGCGAGGGATGGGCGGGAATCTTCGATTCATCTATCCTGGCGCCGTTCAGGAATTTCGACTTCTCGTAGGCGTGATTGAGCACCGCCTCCAGGATGAGGGCATAGCGCTCGCCCTCGTATGTCATTATCTTGAAGATCAGCCGGTTAGCGTCATCTAGCTTCGCCCGGTAAAGGCCCCCAGATCCATTATCGGAGAGCTTTTTTACCTGGGCGGAATGGAAATCGTCCTTCTCCAGAAAGCCGATCAGCTTCCGGTACTGGCGCTCCACCTTCGATATGTCAAGGTCTGAATATTCCAGAATTCGCACGGGTTATAAATTGCCTACGTTGTCGTTAATGCTTCCAAAGCAAGGAATGACATTATCGTAACAAAAAGAAGGGCGGATTGAAAACATCGGACAGGGCAAGGGGTCGAGGGCGCAGGCCTGTTAAAACTATTTTCTTTTGTATAGCTCTCTTCGATGCCCGATTCTCAAGACAACGATTTGATTCCCTGAAATATCGAAAATGACCCTATGGTCTCCTATGCGAAAACGATATGTCCCCAAGCTGCTGTCTGTTAATTTTTCCGCAAATTTTAGAGGATCTTTGCTGAAACGAAGCAGGGTTTTCCCGACCTGTCTTTTGTTACCGGCTCAAGCTTAACGATGTCCTTTTCGGCTCTCCTGGTATAAACGAGCTCATATTTCACTTACCGAAGACCGCGGCGTGTGATTTCACGCGTCTGGCTTTGTAATCGGCCCTGGCCTCTTTAATGCTCTCCAGATATTCCGGCGAGGTTGAGGCAATCAGGTCCTCAAGGAACGTCTCCCGCTCATTTTTTTTCATGCTCTTAACGGCTTTTATTATGGTTTCAGGCGCTATATCAAGCTTTACAGTCATAAGAGACACCTCCTGATGAAGACTGTTTAATTATACCTTAGCAAATGATCAGAATTCCAAATCGGGGATAAAGACGACTGTAGCAAAATTGTAGCAGAAAATATCCAAAAAGGCAGAAAATATAGGAACAACTATAAAAAATAGAACCGATTTTTACCCTTAAAAATCGAGAGCTTGGCTAATTATCCAGACCAGAGGCCAAGTTATGAAATTGGCGCCGGAGCCATTTTGAGTCCGGCGCGTCTGCCAGTTCCACCACACC
>JAKAGP010000312.1 GCA_021825785.1 Nitrospirota bacterium | reverse complement strand
CTCCTTCATCCCTCTGGGACAGGAGCTTGTATCCGGCTCTTTCGCACAGCGAGGGAATGGAGTGCTTGACGCTGCTGTCGTTGGCCCTCACCTCCAGCGTTTCCCCCGCGCACATGGTTTTAAGCATGCTCATCGTCATGACCATGGGCCTTGGGCATACAAGCCCCTTTACATCCAGTCTCTTGCTGACCGGGGCGGCATCCCCGCCTGTCTTCTCTGTGACGGCGCTCATATTTCCTCCTAAAAAGTATTTTCAGCGTTTTGAGATAACAACGGCTCAACCATCCATGTATTTCTTGAACGTCCTTCCGCTGAACCATGTCATCACCATGGCCCAGAGAACGATTACTCCTATCACCAGCGCCACTGCGAGAGGATAGCTGTGCAGGATATGGGGCAGGTACACGTCTCTTATGTTCTGGGACCCGTAAGGGGCAAAGTAGTGTTTAAACCACGGCTCATCCCTCATAGGGAATAACCACGAGGAAACACATATGAGGGTCAGAAGACCGATCCATATCTTCACCTGTCCCTCAGCGGTCCTCCACAGGCTGTCGCTGACGCAGGCGCCGTTCAGGGCCATGCCGATGCCAAAGAGGGCCCCCCCAAGCACCACGCCTATTCCCGCCGGGCTGATGGCGAAGATCTCTGCATATGCCAGGTCCGGGCTGGCTGCGGCAAGAAGCTTCATGGGCAGGAAACCCAGCACCAGCAAGATATACAAAAAAGCTATTGCCCTGGACATGTCCGCAAAACCGGAAAGAAAAGGCTCGCGATAGGCATGGGCAAAGCAGATGCCACCCCGCTGCATGGCAAACCCGGTAAGCGTGGCCGTGGCAAAAGAAAGGGCAAGGGCCGGATAGCCTATGTTGCCGAACCTGAAGAGGACCACCGCCATTACCAGCATGAGCCCAACGGCAAGGTGAGGCTGGTACTTGATGGCGCCGGTCTCGCCCCCGTCAGCCGTCTCCGGAAGCTTGGGCCATATGGTCCTGGTCTTTTCAAAGTGCATAAGCGGCCTGTAACCCGCCCCGTCAGTGAAGGCGAGGCTCATCGACATTCGCCTTTTTTCAAGACGGACGATTATCTTCGCCCCGAAATAGGAGCCTATGCTCATCCCTAAAACCATGAGCAGGGCCTGAACACCCATTGCGCCTATGTTCGTGGTGCTGGCCAGCGGACAGCCGAACATGAAGATGGTCCCGAAACCCATCAGCACGCCGCCGCTGACGGCAAGGCCGTACTCGCTTTTGTCGAGCGGCACTTTCAGCGCGAACTCCTTTGCCAGAAGGGCGGCTATAAGCCCGCCAAACAGGATGCCCAGCATGGTGCCCACCGTGGGTTCAAGGATAGGGTTCGGGAGCTGCCTGAAAAAATTGATGGTGCCGTCTGGCCAGATATAGCCGCTGAACGGATAATGAGGCAGCCCTATCTTCCCAAGCAGATTGTTTATCAGTCCTCCCAGCTCCTTGAGCCCCAGGAAGGTGCCCAAAGGTTTTGCCTGGTCGTAAGGATTTGCGCCGCTTACGGTCCTTGCCAGCGACCATGTGGCTACCGCATAGGCCATGATGCCCGAAACCGCCATGAAAAGGGCGGCAAGCCAGAGCGGCCATTTTTCCCGGAAAAATTTCTTGTACCAGGCCTTAAACCATCCCATTATGCCAAATTCGAAATCATCCATTTTTTTGTCCTCCCCTCTAACAGCCGCCCACGCCGGCCGGAAGGAGCATGAACTGTATTATTCCTCTGCCCATTTCCTTCTTAGTCTTTGCGTCCACCATTACAACAAGCATGTCGAACTTCCCAAGGGGCATGCCCGGCGGGCATTGGAATTCGGCCTTTGCCTGGGCCATTCCATTTTTAATGGTGGCTTGCTTCGGGATGATGCTTATCCCCATCTGCACGTATTCCCGCGGGATGCCGAATAGCACCTGCCTGCCTTCCGCGCCTTTCACGGCAAACTCGAAACGCAAAGTGGTTGCCCTGCCCAGGGCAATCTGGGCCCTTGTGACGCCCGGCCTGTTGGCGTGCCACGCAAATTGCGCCCCCTGCGTTACGTCGGCAAACGCCACCGAGGGGCTTTTCGGGATGCCATTGCCGGACATCGTCACCCCAAATGCAATGATCAGACATGAAGCCAGATACATAAAGACCCTGAAGCCGGGTTTTACCCGTTTACGCATTTTGTACCTCCCAGTTTTTTTTTGCGCTAAGGCCCAATCCTTTGCCTAAACTGTTATTATTCCGGTTTTCCCTGCACATGCACGCCGCCCCCGGCAGGATGATGTACGGTATCGTGCCGGAGCAGATCTTTGCGCCTCCGCTTGCCTCTATCACCTGGATCACAAGAGCATGCCTCCCAAGGGGCATGCCGTCCAGTATGTTGAATGACAGGCGGGATGAGGCAACACCACCCTTGACCTTTGCTGTTTCCTCAAGCAGTGTTATGCCTTTTACCTTGTCCTTTTCTGAAATGAGGAACCTTACTTCCGCCATGCTCCCTCTCACCATGAAGGAAAACGGGATGATCTTAGGCCTCTCCTCAGTCACCAGCAGGGGGCCGGAAGCCGGCGATATGATGCCGCATGAGTCTTTTTCTGTTCCCGCACCCTGCGCGGCGGATGCGCCGGAGGACACGGCGGGAAGCGCCGGAAGCAGGGACGCCAGCAGAACTATTACCGCAGCGATAGCTCTCTTCATCGCCAGACCGGTCATCTCAATCCCCTTTTCCCGGACATCTTTTGCTTTTTCCTTCAAGTCTCACTCTCATCTCAGAACACCAGGCTGTTAGACTGTTTTTTAAGATCATCAGGGGGCTTGGTTTGGATCTTACTTTTGGGGAGCGTCTTTAAAGACCCATCCCAGGGCGGCAACATGAACCCCAGGGCAAGATAGGCAATTATTATCGCAACCCAAAGCCACGGCAGGGTCAGACCCGCCTTCACTTCACCGCTCATCAGCAGACCTCCTTTCTTTCATGAACACCCGGGTTCAATCGCATGGAAAGCTCTTTGCCGCATTTTTTGCAGAACCCGCTATCCTTGTAGTCCGTATCGGTCAGATTGAATGAAAAGAACATTACGCACCTATGGTCCCTGCAGTGGGGGAGCCCATAGGAATGTCCAAGCTCGTGTATCGCCGTCTTGGAGGCCCGCCGGGCGACCTTGGCGGGGGCTTCCCCTTTTCTGCCCAAATGGTAAAGCGACATGACGGACACGCGGCTCTCAGGATCGGTAAAACCGAACACGTGATTGACGCCGGGATGTGAGAGGCCCGTATCCACTACGCCAAGCACCCTTTCAAAGGCCTTGCGCAGAGGCGCCAGCCGCGTGATAAGACAGGATGCCGGCACCTGCCGGCCCGGGCCGCCAGAAGGGCAGACCCAGCCCTCGCCCTCCGCACCCATGACCAGCAGCGCCTCCTCCCCAAAGGCGCTTTGAACGGCCATCTTCATGTTGTCCAGGACCCGCGCGCTTATGCCTGCGGCCGGGACAAGGGCGATGGCGCCTT
>JAKAGP010000311.1 GCA_021825785.1 Nitrospirota bacterium | reverse complement strand
TTGCGGGCCTCCTCGGCCACCCTACGGGACTCGGCATCGGCCTTGTCCTGGGCTTCCTTCCGTTTAGCCTCCTCAGCGCGCAAATAGACTTTAATGCTTTCATCTTGTTCAGCGATATCTTTATCGACAGGGATGAGCATTTCCTTTTCTTTGGCCAGGAGTTCCTTTTTGGATTGGTCCGCTTTCTGTTTTGCCGGTTTCCAATATTCAACGATCTTGGATCTCAGGGATTTAAGGCCGCATACTCGTTCTACTGCAGCGGCCCTGGTCTGTTCATCGACAACCACGATCGCCAGAGTGGTGTCTCCCGAGGGTACTACCATTGCTTGTTCCTTTACGGCTAATGCTGTAGTCATGCCACTGACTCCTTGGGTTTTTTGATTAAGCTATTCGCGTATTTGATTAATTCCTGCCACTGGTCGCCCAATGCCGCACGGGCCTCGATGATCACCGCTGTTTTGGCGGCATTATCACTGGCCAGGTGCGCTGCCAGAATCTTCTCCTGGTAGGTTGTCAGGAGAGGGACGTTTTTCTGAGACTCTTTTTTGCCATTCCCGTTATTCACAGGAGCCGCTTTTTTAGGTTGCAATGACGCAGCCACAGTTGATTTCAGATTTTCCACCAGGTCATTTTCAGCCTGTGTCAATTTCAAGAGTTCGATTATGTGGATGGCCTCATTATAGGCCTCGATTGTTTTACAGGCCAACAACAGGTCCCCGGCTTTCTTGAGCTTGTCCGCCGATATATCGTCGGCCAGGGGTGGGTCCTTCACCAGTTCGGCGTCTATTATCGCGCCGGCAGTAGGTTCCTGGGGCAGATCCTCAGTTTCCGCTTCCGGACCATTGTATTCAAGGGCCAGAGAATTGACTTTATCCTCGGTCAGAAGGCCCCGAACTTTTGCCCCATGATCCAGATAGTCCCCCACCAGTTCCAGAGACTCGTTGGATAGGTTGGGGATCAGCGTCACGATCGGGAACGTATGGGCAGCGCCCGGCTTCTGGCTGGTTACCTTTTCCACCACCAGGTCGAAGGGGATGTTTATGATGCTTTTGGCCTTTTCCAACACCAAGTCGAATACGCTGACGATCTGCGCCATGGTATTCTCCCCTCTGGTCGAGAACTGCCATACCCCGAACAGGCCCTTGAGCGCGGGGATCACAAACCGAAGGGTGAGCACCGTCTTCCGGGAGTCCTTCCCACAGGCCTTGTCCAGATCGGCCATGATCGTGGGCCGCTGCTCGATAGTCCAGATGGTATAATCATCTTTCGTCGTGTCCCATACCCGGAACGTCTCCCCGTCACCATCGGCAAAGAGTTTGCTCCCCTTCTGATTGCCTTTGTCAGATTTTCTCCATTCGTATCGCTCATTGCAGACTTGGCGGATATCATTGGAGACAAAAATAATCTGGAGTTTATCCGGCTTTTCCCCAAAATTCTTGTGGAATACCGCGGCGTATTTTCCGTCAGCCCGGAAATAATCGAGGCTGACCGGGATCTCGAATGTGTTTCCGTTTTTCGTAACTTCTTTCTTTTCACCGATTTTGAGCTTGCCCAGCAACGGCATCCGGCCTGACTGGGCGTCATCACGTTTTATTCTTCCATTCATATACCACTCCTCCTGATACTTGAAATTTTATGCTGAAAATAACCCTTCTTTGTCAGATTTAGCCGTCTGGTTCATGGCCGTCTCATGCTCAATAAGCTGGCCCAGGGGATCGACCTCGACGAAGACCGTTGATAGGTCGGTATCAACCGTAACCTCACCGCCGAAAAATTCTGTCCGCGGGCTGATGGTCATGTTCGCGGGATCAACATGGAACGCCTGCAGCCAGAGGCCCCAGAGCGCGGCGTGTACCGGATTATCCTGCTTTTTGAATTGATACGGGGTCACGGTGGATCCTACCGGGAGGCGGTATGCTTTACAGCAAAAGCTCCATGTCTCCTCAACAGGCAGTTCCGGGTGCTCTTTATCCCACATGGGTTTATAACCCTGGAGCTGGATCCCGTCAGTGTCATAAAATCCGGTAAGCCGTGATTTATAGTCCACCATGATCAGCTTGCGCTTTTTGGTTATGACCGCTGTTTTCCCCCGCCCGTCTTTCTCCTCGAACGTGGCCCAGGCTACCAGGTCGATGGTCCCCGCCGCCATGCCATCCGGGTCCATGATCGGATATTCTATGGCCACGGGAGATATCTCATAATCCTTGACCCAGGTTAAAAAGCCATATACGTCCTTGCACAGGTCGCGTTCGGCGTGGTCGATCCACCGCCGCCCCTCTACCAGGTCATATCCCTCTTGCTGGTAAAATGCGCCCATATCCGCATCCAACCAGGAGTGATCGAGGTATAGAGGTTCATGCCGTAAAATACGGGCGGTCAGAACGTGAAAATACGTTCCGTAATTTTTTGAACATTCCGCGTACCAGGCGCAATATTCGGCAGTGTGGTCCTTGAACCATTGGATAAGGTGCGGGCTTGCCGGACCGCAGGTTGACTCGACTGTGGTGACGCTGGGGGCGATAATAAACCGTCCATCCTCATACACGGCCACGTACATCCGTTTCCCGCGGTTATCCAGCCGGTAGAGACGGTAGGTTTGGTCTACCATATACTCCGGATCCAGGAAATTGGCCCTGACCTGCTCCAGTTCATCGATTGATACGGGGATTGATTGAGGATGTTCCGCGATCGGAACGGGGACGATCCGTCCTATACCTGGTTGTTGTGTTCTTTCAATTGCTGAGTCCATGATAACCTCCTACTGTGATTTCTTGGACACGGTGTAGATGCGGATGCGCTTATTTATTTTTATGATCACTTTCATTATAACTACGCTCTATTAGAATGGTTTACTCTTTCTAAGTGGCTCGCTCATTTTTAATGGTTTTCTCATATCACCTGGCCCGCTTCATTTTATTGGTTTCCTCTTAAATTCTGGCTCGCTCCCTATCTTTGGCTTCCTCTATCTTTTTGGCCCGCTCTCGATTTTTGGTTTCCTCTAGCTCTTTGGCCCGCTCTTAATAGTTGGTATTCTTTCACACAATGGCCCGCTCATGCTATTTGGTTGACTCTCAAAATACGGCTCGCTCTATATTTATGGGTTCCTCTGGTAACGTGGCCCGCTCGCTCTGCTTGGTTGTCTCACCCTCTATGGCCCGTTCATTATGACTATGACCAAGATACGCCTCCTGATACGGCGGCCGGACTTCCAGTCCTTCAATGGTCCTCCATGCCACATACAGGTCTTTCAAAAACATTTTAATCATGTACCGCTTGGCGGCTTTATCCCGATGCCCTGCTCTCTCGTCGCACCATTTTTTATCAGATCCTTGAACGGTATTCTGTTCCTGCTCCAACCTCGATTTGTACGGGTAGTAATATTCCAGGGCGTATGATGATTGACACTTGATGAATGATCCGGCAAGGACCCCACACATTTTTGTGCGTAACCATTTATTGAATGATGATTTCTCGCCTTTTACCATCCGATCTTTACCCGGTGCGATCCCGGT
>JAKAGP010000310.1 GCA_021825785.1 Nitrospirota bacterium | reverse complement strand
ATTCTATCAGAAAATATATACTTGGACAGTTGGCTTGGGGATGAGGCGGGGAAGATGATAAAAAAACCCTGTCGTTATCAAAAGGAGGCGCTGATTCAGAAAGAGAACTCTTCTGCCTGGCGGCAATTCAATTTACCGTTTTCATTTGAAAAAATCCCTGGCAAGCAAATATAATAATTCTCTAAAATGCTGAGATTTTATACCGCAGGGGAATCGCACGGAAAGGGCCTGGTTGGCATCATGGAGGGCATACCCTCCGGGCTTGCCATTTCCTCAGAAGATATAGACCTGGATCTCAAAAGAAGGCAGCAGGGCCACGGCAGGGGAGGACGGATGAAGATAGAGTCCGACCATGCGGAGATCATCTCCGGCGTAAGGTGGGGGCTCACTACCGGGGCGCCCATAAGCCTTTTCATAGAGAACAGGGACTGGCCCAACTGGAGCGAGGCAATGTCCGCGCAAAAAAATTTTACTGGCTCCGCCCAGCCGGTAACGAGGCCCAGGCCCGGCCATGCCGACCTGGCCGGCGCGCAAAAGTTCGCTCACCGGGACATAAGAAACATCCTTGAACGCTCCAGCGCCAGGGAAACGGCCATGAGGGTGGCCCTTGGCGCGGTCGCAAAGAAATTCCTGGCCACTTTTGATATCCGGGTAGGCAGTTTTGTTGTCCGTATCGGCAACGCCGCCGTAAAGACCGTAATAAACACAGCCTCCGGAACGGACCTTTTAAAACTGGCAAAAAATGCCCAGGCTTCCTCTGTAAGATGTCCTGAAGATAATGCCTCAGCCCAAATGATGGCCGCCATAGATGCGGCCGCGCGGGCCGGAGACACCCTTGGCGGAAGATTTACCGTATTTGTTCTGGGTGCCCCGGCGGGGCTTGGAAGCCACACGCAGTGGGACAGGCGGCTGGACGGCCTGATGGCCCAGGCCATGATGTCCATACAGGCCATAAAAGCCGTGGAGGTAGGCGGCGGGGCCGGACTTGCGGAAACGCCAGGCTCAGGCATAATGGATGAGATATTTTATAAAGGCGGTAAGGGTTTTTTCAGGAAGAGCAACAATATGGGCGGCATCGAGGGCGGCATGACAAACGGCATGCCCGTTGTGGTGCATGCCTCAATGAAGCCCATCCCAACGCTTAAAAAACCGCTCCGCTCCGTGGACATAGAGACGAAGAAACCGTTCAAGGCCGCCTACGAGCGCTCGGACGTGTGCGCCGTGCCCGCTGCCTCCATAGTGGCGGAAGCGATGGCTGCGCTTGTTGTGTCGGGGGTGTTTTTGGAGAAAATGGGCGGCGACAGCCTGGAGGAGACGCGCAGAAATTACGGCTCTTACAGGGAATATCTTGTGCAATTCTGATCTGAATATCGTCCTTACGGGTTTCATGGGAACGGGCAAGAGCGCCGTGGCCCGCGAACTGGCGCAGCTGCTTGGCCGCGCAGTGGTGGACATTGATGCGGAGATCGAAAGAAAGGCCGGCAAGTCCATATCCGCCATATTTGCTGAATCAGGCGAACCCCATTTCCGGGATATCGAGACGGAAGCCACCCGCGAGGCTGCAAGGAGCAGGAAACAGATAATCTCTACCGGTGGCGGAGTGGTGCTCAGGAGGCAGAACGTGGAGGCCCTCAGGAGCTCCGGCATGATCTTCTGCCTGTTTGCAACCCCCGAAGCGATACTGGAAAGGACGCGGGCCAACCGGGACAGGCCGCTCCTTCAGACATCAGACCCTCTGGGCAGGATAAGAGAGATGCTTGCGGCCCGGGACCCCTATTACAGGGGCGGTTGCGACCACATGATAGACACCGTTGGGAAGACACCCAAAGAGGTGGCCTTAGAAATATCGGAGAAATTTTGCCTGACGCGGGAAAAATAGAGATAACCGTGGCCCTAGGCCAGCGGAGTTATCCCATACGGATGGGGAGCAGCACCCTTTCGGAGCTGGGTACCGCCATGCTGCCCTTTAACTTCGAAAAAAGGATAGCCCTGGTTAGCAACCCAACCGTATACTCCCTTTACGGCCAGACTGTCCTGGACTCGCTGTCCGGAGCCGGGTTTGATGTGGCCCTGATAAAGATACCGGACGGGGAGGAATACAAAAACCTGCTATGGACGGAGTTCATCTACGGGGAACTCCTCAGGGCAAGGCTGGAGAGGGGCTCGTGCCTGGTGGCCCTGGGCGGCGGCGTTATAGGGGACATAACCGGCTTTTGCGCGGCCACCTACATGCGCGGGATACGCTTTGTACAGGTACCCACCACTTTGCTTGCCCAGGTGGACAGCTCTGTGGGCGGCAAGACAGGCGTAAACCATGCGCTTGGGAAAAACATGATAGGCGCCTTCTGGCAGCCTTCCCTCGTCTGGATAGACATAACAGCCTTAAAAACCCTGCCTGCAAGAGAGTTTGCCGCAGGCATGGCGGAAGTCATCAAATACGGGGTCATACGGGACAGGGCATTTTTTGAATACCTGGAAAAAGAAGCCGCGCCGGTAAAGAACCTTTCCCCTGAACACCTCATGCATATCCTCAAAAGAAGCTGCGAGATAAAAGCGGAAGTGGTTGCCCTGGATGAGCGGGAGTCTGGCCTGCGGGCCATACTCAATTACGGCCATACTGTGGGCCACGCCGTAGAGACGCTCACGGGGTATAAAAAATACCTGCATGGAGAGGCTGTAGCCATAGGCATGTGCATGGAGGCCCGCGTTGCCAGGGAAAGGGGACTGCTAGATGCCGCGGACCATGAAAGGATAATAAAACTTGTTGCTTCCTATGACCTGCCCACTGAAATACCGGGAGACCTTGCCGGAAAGCAGGAGCTGATAAACGCAATGCTCCTGGACAAGAAGGTCAAGGGCTCGGAGATCCGGGCCGTCCTGCCCTCTGGCATTGGGAATGTCAGGATGGAGACCATCTCTGATTTCAGTTTTTTAACTTAACCGGGATTTTTTGTTTTTTCTTTTCCTGAACGCTGGCACACTTCCGTTTTTTCCTGACCATCTTCCTTCCGGCCATTACTTTTAAATTTTCAACAGATCTTCACCGCCGGACCTGACCACGCGGGAAAGTTGAAAAACATTTCGGGCATAAAAGTTTCGAGTATAGAATATGTTTAATGAGGTTTTTTTATTTTTTATTTTTTATTCTGGTTTTTTTCAGCCTGGTTTTCTGCACCTGTGCAGGCGGCGGGCAGCCCCTGGCCGTAATGCCCTCCAGTGCAATGATCCCGTCCGCAAAAAAAAGAGCTTCTGCGCTACAGGCCTCCTTTTTTGGAGACGGCATGGCCGACCCCGCCGATTACCCGTACAGGACCTCGCCCTTCGGTGCCCTTCGCCTGTGGGACAGCGGGACCTACTGGTTCAGCCTGGAGACCGCCAGGGGCACTTACGACTGGTCAACTCTCGACGCCTGGCTGTCCGCCGTGGGCAACAAAAACAGCCAGGACATCATGATAGACATGGCGGGCACCCCCATGTGGGCCTCATCGGACCCCGGCGACACCACCTGCGCCGG
>JAKAGP010000309.1 GCA_021825785.1 Nitrospirota bacterium | reverse complement strand
CATGGATAAATATATACCCACAGAACTTCAGCGAAAGGGCATCATCAACTGGCTACGATTTGCCTATTTCCCAGAACATGTAGCTAATTCCCGGCGTGCTTTTACTCCCATGAGGAACGCCGACATTGCTGCGGGTGACAAACAGGCGGAACTGCGTGACGAGATTTGGGGGCGGATGCAGCCTTATTTTAAAGAGTTGAACCCGGAGAGCCGGGGTAAAGTGGATGCGCTTCTGCTGAGGTTGGATAAAATCCAGGACGTGAACGCCAGAAAGCCCCTGGAAGAAAAAGTTAGCGAGAAAGGAGCGGATTATTTTAAGGGTTTCAAGGGACACCCCCTAAACGACCTTGAGGCCAAGGCTATTTACAACATCTGGGACGCCATGCGCTTCATTCGGCAGGACTTAACCGCTTCCATGCTGGAGCATATGGCCGAGTATGGCGTTGCCCGGGGTTTGGAGCCGGAGAAGGCCAGGAGGTTTGCAGGTGAAGTTGCATTAAACCTGGACAAAGACATTCCCTCCCTGGTGGCTGAATACTTACCGGAAGTAAAGGCAGGCACTAAGACCGCCAAAGGCGAGCCCATGACTGAGGACATAGTTCTTGGCGGCAAGAAGTTCTGGGCTTCAGAAGAAGAAGCCAAGGCGTTTGCTGATCGGGTGGGGGTGCCGTACCTGCGGACGGAAAAAAGACCGCAAGGATATGTCCTAATGGGGGAAGGGGCTGCGGGCGAGGCAAAGACTGAAAAGGCCGTCAGCGGCATTGAAAAAACTTTGCAGAAACAGCGGGACACGATTCAGTTTTGGCTCCGGGACCGGGCTTTCTATCTCCTGCCACATACCCGCTGGGGGCCGTTCTGGGTTAGGGTATATGACAAGGAAGGTAAAATAGTTTGGGCCGGAGCCCGGGAGACTACCGCCGCGGCCAAGCAGATGCTGGAAGATGCCAAGGGTGAGTTCGGGGGAGAGTTCACTTACAAATTGACCCGCGAAGAAAAAAAGCCCATGGAGCTTTATAATAACGTCAACATGCCTGCTGTATCGGCTGTCATGGAACTGGCAAAAGACAAATTGCCGGCTGAAAATCGCAAGGAGTTGATGGAGGCGTGGCAAACTTTCTGGGCGGCAAAAGGATGGGGGGCGCACTTGATTCATCGGGGAAACATTCCCGGTTTCGAGTCGGGCAACTTGCGCCGGGTTTTTGCAGACTACATTGAAGGATACGTTGGGATGCGTTCCAAGATGGTCCGGGCCAATGGCTTTACGAAAGGCTGGGAAGGGTTTACGGAGCGGGAAGGCGGGAACGACCCAGCCTTGCAACGGTACACTTTGGAATATACCAAGTACCTGCTTGACCATCCTTACGAATACTCTTGGATTAGACGGGTGCTCTACCATACCTATCTTGGGGCTTCTTTTGGTTTCCGTTTGCTTCACGGTCTGCACGCAATTCAAACCGCCTGGCCGGTTCTCTCCAGCGTTACAAAAAGCTCGGGCCTCAAGTTATCCAAGGCCTACAAAGACCGCTACGCTCTTACCTTGGAAAAAATGGGCCTTGCTGGGAAAACTCCTTTGATCACCGACATGGAAAGAAAAGCTCTGGAAATAGGAAGGCGTCATGAGGCTTTGGCTGAAAGCTACCAGCAGGAGATTGCCGCCAGGGCAGGCAGCCCGTTTTCCCGTTGGCTTTACAATGACCCCACCAGCATGAAATCCAAAGCAATGGATGTCTGGAAAAATATCTATTACCCTGGCGAATCTGACAAATGGCTTAGGGAGGGGATGTTTTTGGCATCCTTGCGGACACTGGACCCGGAATTTTCCAAAAAAGATAAGGTAAATCATAAGGCTATTGACGAAGCCTTGAAGTTGACCCAGGATGCCTTTTTCAGATATTCCCGGGGGGACCGTCCGCCCATTGGCCGGGGTTTGGGCTCAATCTGGTTTACTTTTCAGACTTGGGTAACAAAATATTTCCAACTTATCCATAAGGCTGCTACCGGAACCTTGGGGCCACAAGCCACCGGCAAGATGCAGGGTGGCGTGCTGCTTCGTGTCCTTCTCGCCTCTCTTTCCATCGGCGGCTTAACAGGCGGCTCCTTCTGGGCTTACCCCTGGTTTAAGAAGATATACCGCAAGACGACTGGCCGGAATGCTACAGACGACACCAGGAACTACATGAAGCAGGCTTTTGGAGAGACCACGGGGTTAATGGCCTCCAGGACTTTGCTGTATGGTCTGCCGGCTGGCCTCTTTGGGTTTGATCTTTCTCAGCGGATGATTCACCACTTGCCTTTTGCGGAAGAGTCAACTGAGAAAGATACTTGGTCTAAAAAGATGGTAGGGGCTGTAGGGGGGCCATTTGAGAAAGCGGGTTCTGCCTTGTCAGCCATGGACCAAGGTCGAGGCGTCAGAAGGGCATCAGAGTACCTGCTACCCAACTTCGTTGCCAATCCTCTAAGGGCTGAACGTCTCTACCGGGAAGGAGCAACGACCCTTTCGGGGCGTCCGATCATGGCCCGAGACATGAAACAGGAACATCTCTCCATCAGTGAATCTCTCCTTAAAGCTGCCGGGGTCCAGCCCATACGCCTTACCGAAGAGATGGATCACGCCAAATATCTGCGGTTGATGGATGAAAGTCTGAAGTCCAGAACCAAAGATTTTGGCAACCGTATGGCCAATGCCTTGCGCCAGAAAGACAATGAGGCTTTTCGGAAGGCAGTGGGAGAGCTTCAGGACTATAATAAAAAGATGGTCGACCAGGGAAGGATCGGGGATGTGATCACGCCAAAATCTATTCAGTCAACTATAAAGGCCAGATTTAAGCCGGTCTACCAATCTCCCAAGGGTGGGAAGAAACAGGCACAACGAGAGTCAGGCAATCAAGATGTTAACAAATTTCTGGAGGGAATTACTCCCAGGGGTCAGCAATGAAAAATTCACACCTCTATACCTGGACTGCTGACCATTCAGGTCTGCCGCTCGCTGATCGTTTTCAGCAGGAAGGCGAGAAGTCCACGCTCGTTCTCATTCACCCTACCAGGAAAAATGGCAAACTGGAGATGCCCAAGACCCCGGAAGAAGCCAAACAGAATGCCGAAAAGATCAAGTACCTGAACAAAAATGGCTCTGGAGTGGTTAAAAAGATTTGGGCCGACGAAGCCATGAAGGTTGTCAGGCCGAAGGACAGTGCAATATTCGACCAGATATACGGGTATCAGTACGGCGAGGCCCTTTTTAAAAGAGGCGTTTTCACTCTGCACGGCTCCAAAATAGGCTTCAAACTGGAGACTGAGCGCCGGCAGACTCTCGGTATGCTCAAGAATTTGGGTTATGACATCCCCGAACAGAAATATTTTGGCCCCAACTCTTCAAAGCAGGGAATAGACTTTCTTAAAAAGGTTGGAGACAAGACCCTGTTCGTATTTAAAAGCGATGCCCCCCGGGTAATTACCCTGGTAGCTCGGGACTCCAACGAAGAGATTATTAAGAAGTTGACGGCCGAGCGCCAGGACATAGACTCAGACGGATT
>JAKAGP010000308.1 GCA_021825785.1 Nitrospirota bacterium | reverse complement strand
ATCTGGGAATCGGAAAATTCCATCTAATCCTTCTCCTTGCGTACGACTATGATCCATTCCTTGGGTCCGGTCTGTTCCACCTTCAGCACCTTCTGCCCATGATCCTGCATGGATTTGGGTATGTTGTGCACGGCCTCAGGGTAATCGAGCACTATCTCCAGCACCTCTCCCAGTTCCATGTCCTCTATGGCCAGCTTGGCCTTAACAAAGGTATAGGGACATACAAGCCCCCTTATGTCCAGATTCCTTTTCTGTCCAGCGTTTTCCATGCGTTCTGCTTCTTCCATGGGATTTGACACCTCTTCCGGCATACGGCTTAACCTCCAGGCTTAAAATAAAAACAGACTTTTTCTTTTTTTTTACAGCAAAAATTTGCCTACTCTTCTCCCTCAACCCGGATCAGGCAGGTCTTACCCGTCACAACCGCCCGCAGGCTGTCTATTTTCTTGAGGGCCTTTCTTACGTTCCTCTCCATTGCCTTATGGGTCAGGATGACAAGGGGCACGGCCCCGCCTTCCTTCCTGCCCTTCTGGATGACCGAGGCTATGCTTATGTTATTTTCCCCGAGCACACCGGATATCTTTGAGAGTACCATCGGGCGGTCCAGCGCGGAGAAGCGGAAGTAGTACATGCTTTCCACCTCGTCCATACGGCGCAGGCCCATAGGCGGACCGGATTTTTTCATTTTTATCGCGCCAAGGCCGCTTTTTGGCGGCGCGCCGCTCATTATCCTTTGCGCGATACCGGCGATGTCGCTTACCACGGCGGAGCCGGTCGGCATGTCCCCAGCCCCTCTGCCGTAATACAGGGTATCGCCTGTCTCCTGCCCGTTCACGTAGATCGCGTTCATCACGCCGTCAACCTTTGAGATAAGGTAATCTTTGGGAAGCATCGTAGGGTGCACGCGCAGCTCCACCTGTCCGTCCGCCGCCTTGGCTATGGCAAGGAGCTTTATCTTGAAGCCCAGCTCCGAGGCGAAGGAGATATCAAGCGGGGTGATGCCGGTTATCCCTTCCGTATAGACCGATTCATAGGACAGCGGTATGCCAAATGCCAGGGAGGCCAGGATAGCGAGCTTATGGGCTGAATCTGCCCCGCCAACGTCCAAAGTGGGGTCGGCCTCCGCGTAACCCAGCTCCTGGGCTTCCTTAAGCACCTTTGAAAACTCCACCCCCTCGTTTGTCATCTTTGTGAGGATGTAGTTGGAAGTGCCGTTTACGATGCCGTAAACATAGTTTATTCGGTTAGCTATGAGCCCCTCGCCCAGGGCCTTTATTATCGGTATCCCGCCGCCCACGCTCGCCTCAAAGCCGACGTTTACGCCGCATTTTTTGGCCGCCCCGAATATCTCCTGCCCATGTTCGGCCAGAAGGGCCTTGTTCGCCGTAACGATGTGCTTGCCGTTTTTGATCGCCCGCATCATGAGCTGTCTGGCCACACCAAGCCCGCCGATCAGCTCCACGACAATGTCTATATCAGGGTTGTCCGTTACCTGACGGGCATCGGTGGTGAGTACGTCTTTCCCAAGGGCTATGCCACGGTCTTTCTTGATGTCCAAGTCCGCGATCTTTTTGAGAGTAACGGGGAATCCGAGTCTGGCGCTTAAAAGATCTTTGTTTTCAACAAGTATTCGGGCGGTTCCGCTGCCTACAGTGCCGAAACCCAGGATGCCTACGTTTACCGTTTTTTTGATCTGCCCGGTTTTTTTGTTCTTGTTTTCTTTTTCTTTTGCCATCGCCCCGTTATTCCTCCCGGCTATTCCCCTTTAAAATCAAAATATTATCACAAACGCCGGGGTTAAGGCAAAAAGGAGGAACGGCAAAAAAGAAATTCAGGGAAGACCCTCCCATGAAGAGCAAGTCATCCTGGAGCCTCTTGATTGACAAACACAGCGTCCGGTAGCACAATAACCGGAAATTCGGGAGGGGAAAAATTGAAAATCTCCGGTCTTTTTGCCGTGTTTTTTTTACTGGCAGTTTTTTTTATAAGCGGCTGCGGATGGAAAGTTGATCCCTCCCAGCAGGACGTAAGCAACAATCTGCATATCAACAATAATGACCCTTCCTCCTCTTCAGTGTCCGTGGCCGGCATATGGCAGGGCACCTATGAAACCGCGAAGGGCCAAATCTATTCCGTCACCGGCATCATAGACTCCTCCGGAGAGGCCCGGTTTGCCCTTTCAAGCGGCACTAACTTCGTGGGCGGTGTAACCACGTCAAACGCCAGCATCAACGGCCCTTTCAACGTCTATGATCCATCAGGCATGGTCAATGGCCTCACCTCCCTGAGCGGCAGTTTTTCCAGCGCAGCCATAATAGCCAAATACGCGATGCCCTCCGGCCCCACAGCCTTTTATAACGGCACACTCAACGTAACACCAAACGCGGTCTATTCAAATCCTGCGGACCTGGCCAGCGTAGGCGGCAAATGGGATAACACCGCCGATGGCCTCTATTTCAGCATCGATGGCACTTCCGGCTTGTTCACGGCCAACAATACCCTGAATGGCTGCTTTTATTCGGGGGATATCACTGTGCCGGACTCATCCAAAAATGTCTATGCGCTGACGCTTTCGATCAGCGGCTGCGGCAAGGATGGAAGTTACACTGGCCTGGGCTTTATCAACGGGGACAGCTTTACTTATTTAATTTCCAGCCCGCAGCAGGCATCTTCCGAAACTCTGGCAAAACAATAACCAACCGCAGCCTCTCCTTCCCGTTCCTTTTTTGCCTGCAACGGCGGAAGCTGATAGCATTTGGGTGATGAACGCCCTTTCCGCCCTGGCCGGTGCGGCCCTTATACTCATTGTTCTTATCGAGGGTTTTGAGACCGTAGTGTTGCCCCACATTGTTTTCCGCCGTGTACGCCTGACCAGGTTTTTTTACAGGGGCACCTGGAAGGCCTGGTCCTTAATGGTCTGCGGTGCATTTGCTCCGGGAAGGCGCAGAGAAATTTTCCTCAGTCTGTACGGGCCGCTCTCACTCATTATTCTCCTTGGCCTGTGGGCCGCTCTTCTGGTTTCGGGTTTTGCGCTCCTCTACTATTCCATAGCCGGAGTTTTTGGGGGCGCTAAAACGGGTAATGCCGGTTTCTCCGGATGCCTGTATTACAGCGGCACTACCTTCTTCACCCTGGGGCTGGGGGACGTCCTTCCCATGGCTCCCTGGGCAAAGGCGCTCACTGTGCTTGAGGCCGGTACGGGGTTTGGGTTCCTTGCGATCTTCATAAATTATCTGCCGCCCCTGAATCAGTTTTTTTACAACAGGGAGACCCCTGTTTCAGCGCTGAGCGCCCGGGTGGGCGCGCCGGTCTCGGCCTTTGCGATACTGGACAGGCACATCGCCGGACAAAACCTGGATGTCCTCCATCAATTGCTCTATGACTGGGAAAGATGGGCCTCGGAACTTCATGAAAGTCACCTTGCCTATCCGGTCCTGGCCTATTTCCGTTCAGAGCATGAAGACCAGTCCTGGCTTATGGCGCTTACCGCCGTCATGGATACCTGCGCCTTCATCATGTCCGGCATGGAGGGGGCG
>JAKAGP010000307.1 GCA_021825785.1 Nitrospirota bacterium | reverse complement strand
GGAAGGCGCGCGAATACGAATCCCCGACGCGGTTCATCGAACTGGCCGGAGAGATTAACGCGTCGATGCCGGAACACGTTGTTGCCGCCGTTGGAGAAGCCCTCAACCGCCGAAGGAAATGCCTGAATAACGCGCAAATTCTGGTGCTCGGAGTTGCTTATAAGAAGGACGTTGACGATCTGCGGGAATCACCCTCGCTGGCTGCTATGGAGTTACTTCAGGCACGTGGGGCCCGGGTCGACTACAATGATCCCTACTTTGCTCATTTGGGCAAAATGCGCAGGTACAACTTCCAGATGGATTCGGTGGAACTCACGGCTGAAAAACTCTCCCAATATGACGCCGTGCTGATTACAACAGACCATTCCTCCTACGATTACGAGTTCGTGGTCCGGCACGCACAGTTGGTGATCGATACCCGGAACGCCACGCGGAACATTACCGGGTACCCGGACAAAATTATCCACTGCTAGAAAAGCAGCTTGTGCTGGGTTTATTCCCGCGGTCAGGCGGAAGGAGGGCCTTGTGCAGGCCCCCAAGGGTTTGCATAAGGCCGCTCCCAAATGTTGGGTAGGAGTCAGAATTGGAGGACCGGCATGTTGTTTTCGTGCGCCGGAAGAGTCTAAGGTGACGTGGTGGCCGGGACCGGGCCGGCTGGGGCGCTTTCCGTTCCGTTTGAATCCACGGATTTGACTTCGTAGTAGTACGTTGTGCCTCCCAGGACGGTCAGGTCGCTGAAGGTCGTGTCCGAGACCAGCGCGGCATTCAGCCGGCCGAATGGACCTGCCGAAGCAGGTCCTCGGTACACGTTGTAACCGGTAATCGTCACGGTAGATGAACTGGGCGCGTTCCAGAGTAGATTTATGCTGTGGAACGTGAAGCCTGATGATAACGATGCCGAGGTACCGTCCGAGTTGGTAATGGTAACATCTGCTGAGCCGGCGGCATGAGGGGGTGTCACTGCTACAAGCGTCGTAGAGTTTGTGAGGGTCACCGAACTGGCCGGCAGCCCTCCAATCGTCACAGATGCACCTGATAGGAAATCGGCTCCGGTAATGGTGACGGTCGTGCCGCCGGCCGCCGGCCCAGAGATGGGAGAAACCTTGCTAACCGCCAAGGTCGCCGATGTGTAAGTGAAAGCCTGGGCGAGCATGGAGGACTGCCCGTCTGCGGTGGTTACCTGCACCGTAACGCTACCGGCAGCGTGCGCCGGGACCGTGGCGCTTAGTTGCAACGCGCTGAGGACCTTGACGTTCGTGGCTTGAGTCCCGCCGAAGCTCACCGATGGAGGAGTCGACTGAGTTGAGGACGTAAAATTCGTGCCGTTGATCGTGACGACTGTTCCTCCAGACAGAGGCCCCGAGTTGGGCACAATGGACGTGACCGTGACCCCCTGCTTTTGCTGTGAAGTGGCTGAAGTGGACGGGTTGACCATTCCACCTCCGCAGGCTGTAAACATAAGTGGCACAACTCCCACAATCACGGTGGCAAGCCACAGGAGAGGCTTCCATTCAAATGCTCTTGCTTTCATTGCATTACTCCTCACGGGGCTGACTCTGGAAGATCATCACCAAACCTGAACTCTGACAAGCCACCCAGGTGGCGGCCTCAACTCTTTGTTGGCTGGTACGCTTTGTTTTTCCAGTCATCCCCTTGATCCAATCCCTGGAGTTTTCTTCTTTGAATCAGGCCGGCTGTTCCGCTCTTAAGGAGACGGAACAACTGTCTGGGCCTGATTCGAATACCCGCTTTCCACGTTGCTGCTGCTAACCGCGGTGGTTACGTAAAAGTACGTCTGCCCCGCCTGCACGTTGATGTCAGTGAATGTTGTGCCTGGCAGCAAGGTCGAGTTAATCCGCGTGTACGGACCGCCGGAAGTCGAGCTGCGATAAACGTTGAAGCCTGACACACTGGATGAACTGTCCGCCCACGCCAGGCCAACCGTATGAAAGTAAGTAAACGCCGAGGCAAGCGTTCCGCTCTGTGAATTAGTATTTGTAACGGCGATGGAAACCGTCCCTGCCGGCGAAACAGGCGTGACAGCCTGAATCTGCGTCGAGCTAACGATTGTTACGGAAGTCGCGGCGATTCCTCCGAACGTCACGGTCGCTCCACTTTGAAATCCGCTTCCGAGTATCGTGACGGTACTTCCGCCTGTCACAGGACCTGAGTTGGGCGAAATGCTGGTGACCGCAGGGCCCGATGTATAGGTGAATGCGGAGGGCAGTGATGATGACTGAGCAGAGGAATTCGTCACCGTGATAGCTACGGTTCCTGCGTTTTCAGCCGGCGACATGGCCTGAATCTGCGTATTACTGGAAACGGTGACGGCAGTGGACTGAACGCTGCCGAATGAAACAGTATTTCCTGTCTGGAAGCCCGTGCCCGTGATGGTGACAACCGTTCCGCCGGTAGTTGGCCCTTGGTTGGGCGATGCACTTGACACGCTGACGCTGTTTGTGGAACTGGAACTTGAACTGACGTAGGTATAGCCGCCTGTAAGCGTTGCCGACTGGTTGCGCGGGCCTTCGGTTACGGCCACGTTTACTGTTCCGCTTGCGTGCGCGGGCGTGACGGCTTGCAATTGGGTTGAACTGATGTAAAGCACGGAGGAGGCGGAAACTCCGCCGAATGCCACGGAGGCTGACTGCGTAAACCCGGTGCCGGATATGGTTACTGTTGTCCCGCCGCCAGTGGGGCCTGAGTTTGGCCCTACGCCGCCGATTGCGAGCTGGGTGCCTGATTGGCCCCAATGCTTTCCATTAGAACCTCCGGCAAGGCTTGCAGCGGAGCATGCGAGAATCGAAATAAAGGCGAGCAGATAAAGACGGTGTTGATGCGAGTTCGGACCCGAAATACGCATTTAAATTTCCCCTTTCTGTACACTTCCCTGTTGCGCATCGGGCATCCCCCCTCAAATGACACAATGCTTTCATTTTTGTCCTCTACTCTTGCGAGTGTTCCTCCAGCACTGCTTTCGCAGAGTAAAGATTTTGTCTCTCAGCCCTCTCTGACTGGTGCTATCAAGCTCGCTACCGCACCTGCAATTTGTGTATTCAACGTGTCGATCAAAAATTCAGAGTTGCACCTGGCAAGAACCTAAAACTGAGGGCGGTGAAATGTCCTGATTTGGCAGGTTTTTTCCACGGCCAAAAATAGACTACTAGGGTGAATACCTGAACAACAACTGTACAAAGGGCTAGAAGAGGGTCAGGTCGCCTGTAGAACCCGAGGACAGGGTGTGGCGCCGCGTGATGCGCAAGTTTTCCGGCGCCCATTGTAATCCGCTGAAATACAACATGTTGCAGGCTGGCCGCTCATTTGCTAATGTCGTTTCAAGGAAGATTATTGGTTGTTAATGTTTTGACGTGTTGTTTGTAAGCCGGCGCCTGAAATTTGCGTCTACGGACGGGCTCGCAACCCCAGCAGGCATGAATTTGCGAGGCTTGGCTATGGATCGGAGGACCAATAAAAACAACCATCCCCTCGTCTGCCTGCTTTCCACTCATCCGTTAATCCTGGAGGAGTTTGCAAAAAACCTTG